>NZ_JBAMDC010000209.1:0-11831 GCF_036961605.1 Streptomyces sp. KLMMK | reverse complement strand
GGCTCCTTATGAGCCGGCCGCGGCGATGGCTCTGTGTCGCGCGCGGCCCATCAGCTCCTCGCGCTCGTCCTCGGTGAGGCCGCCCCACACGCCGTAGGGCTCCCGCACGGCCAGCGCGTGCGCCGCGCATTCGGCGCGCACCGGGCAGCGCATGCACACCTCTTTCGCGGAGGTCTCGCGCGCGCTGCGGGCGGCGCCGCGCTCACCCTCCGGGTGGAAGAACAGCGAGCTGTCGACCCCGCGGCAGGCGGCCAGGAGCTGCCAGTCCCACAGGTCGGCGTTGGGACCGGGAAGCCGGGAGAAATCTGCCATTGCCATCCCCTCGAAGCGAACGGTCTGCCGTGCGGATGTAAATATGACTGATTGCGAATCTAGTCATAGACACCAGCAAATGGGAAGAAAAACTGCTCCGCATGGGCAAATGGGGCATATCTCAGTTGTGACACGGGCGGGGCGGGGGTGTGACAGGGGTGGTGTGCCGGGCGCCCCCAATGCGCCCTGCTCCGTGTCCGCGCCCTCACGTAGAGTGCCGAACGTGCTCGACCGACCCCGTAACTCTTTCGGGTGACCGTCGTTGAGAGGGCGGAGGCGGTTGACGGATGAAGCAGTCGGGCAGGTGTCCGACCCGGCGCCAGAGTCGTCGATCGCACAGGTGACGATCAGTACCAGCCTGGAGGCTCAAGGTGACGCGCATCAGCTGCGGAGGACGGTCATGACATCCGTCCTCGTCTGCGACGATTCCCCGCTTGCCCGCGAGGCGCTCCGCCGCGCGGTGGCGACCGTGCCCGGCGTCGAGCGTGTGACGACGGCAGCCAACGGCGAGGAAGTCCTCCGCCGCTGGGGAGCCGATCGTTCGGATCTGATTCTGATGGACGTACGCATGCCCGGTCTCGGTGGAGTCGAGACCGTGCGCCGGCTGCTGTCCGCGGACCCCGGGGCCCGCATCATCATGCTCACCGTCGCCGAGGACCTCGACGGTGTCGCGCTCGCGGTCGCCGCCGGAGCGCGGGGCTATCTGCACAAGGACGCCTCGCGCGCCGAGCTGCGGGCCACCGTGACGCAGGCCCTCGCCGACCCGACCTGGCGGCTCGCCCCGCGCCGGCTGCGCTCGGCCGAGATGGGCGCCGCACCCACGCTCACCGCGCGCGAGATCCAGGTGCTCGAAGGCATGAGCCATGGCCGCTCGAACGCGGAGATCGGGCGGGAGCTCTTCCTCTCGGAGGACACCGTCAAGACGCACGCCAGGCGCCTGTTCAAAAAGTTGGGCGCATCGGACCGGGCGCACGCCGTGGCGCTCGGATTCCGCTGGGGCCTGGTCCGCTAGGCGTCTGACGTGCAGCGCAGCGGGGGAGCGGCGTACCCCGCCCGTCCCCGAGCGGGCGGGGCGGGGTGCCGGGGCTGCCCGTCCCGCTGCACGTTTCCCGCGCGCTGCCGCATCCTTGGAGTATGGAGTTCCTCGGGGACGGCTCGGTCGGGCGTGATGGGAGGGCGCGGGAAATGACTGCCGGCGCACCCGCTCACAACGCATCGGTACAGGACTACGGACGGGACCACGGGCGGGACTGCGCACAGGGTCACGGACTCGGTGCCACGGAAAGTCCGACTTCAAGGCACCATGGACCGATGCGCGAAGACGATACGAAGGGGTCCCCGGCGGCGGCCGCCCCGGGAGAGATCGGCGCCCTCGTAGCCCGCGCCGTCGAGGGTGACCGGCGGGCCACCCACGACCTGCTGGCCCTCGTGCACCCGCTCGCACTGCGCTACTGCCGCACCCGGCTGTCGCGGCTGCCGGGTGATGCCCGCCACTTCGTGGACGACCTCGCACAGGAGGTCTGTCTCGCCGTGCTCTGCGCCCTGCCCCGCTACCGCGACACCGGGCGTCCCTTCGAGGCCTTCGTCGTGGCCATCGCCGCGCACAAGGTCGCCGATCTCCAGCGGGCCGCCATGCGCCACCCCGGCAGCACGGCCGTGCCCTCCGACGAGATGCCCGAGCAGCCGGACGATTCGCTCGGGCCGGAGGAGCGGGCCCTGCTCAGCAGTGATGCGGAGTGGGCCAAGAAGCTCCTCGCAAGCCTTCCGGAGAACCAGCGCGAGCTGGTGCTGCTGCGGGTCGCCATCGGCATGACCGCCGAGGAGACGGGGCAGATGCTGGGCATGTCGCCGGGTGCGGTGCGGGTCGCGCAGCACCGGGCGCTCAGCAGGCTGCGCGCGCTGGCCGAGCAGTAGGGCCGAGCGGGCAGGGACCCGAGGGCCACCACGGCCCGTCTTCGTACGAATCTCCAAGTGACGCGATCCTCAGCCGTCGTGGAATGGGACACGTGTGGCGGCCGTTAGCATGGGAGTCCGCGCTGGGGCAAGACCATTTGGGAAGGTGTCATGACTGACAACGTCGACGGAATGCCCGGGAAATTCGCGATGCTCGGTCTGACTTACGACGACGTCCTGCTGCTGCCGGGCGCTTCGGAGGTCCTGCCGAACGCCGTCGACACCTCTTCCCGGGTCTCGCGCAACGTCCGGGTGAACATCCCGCTGATGTCGGCGGCGATGGACAAGGTCACCGAGGCGCGCATGGCCATCGCCATGGCCCGCCAGGGCGGCGTGGGCGTCCTGCACCGCAATCTCTCCATCGAGGACCAGGCCAACCAGGTCGACCTGGTCAAGCGCTCCGAGTCCGGCATGGTCACCGACCCGATCACGGTCCGCCCGGACGCCACCCTCGCCGACGCGGACGCGCTCTGCGCGCGCTTCCGCATCAGCGGCGTGCCGGTCACCGACCCGGCCGGCAAGCTCCTCGGCATCGTCACCAACCGCGACATGGCCTTCGAGCTCGACCGCAGCCGCCAGGTGCGCGAGGTCATGACGCCGATGCCGCTGGTCACGGGCAAGGTCGGGATCTCCGGCGAGGACGCCATCGAGCTGCTCCGCCGCCACAAGATCGAGAAGCTGCCGCTGGTCGACGACTCCGGCGTGCTCAAGGGCCTCATCACGGTCAAGGACTTCGTCAAGGCCGAGCAGTACCCGAACGCCGCCAAGGACGCCGAGGGCCGCCTGATCGTCGGCGCCGCGGTGGGCGTGGGCGACGAGGCCTACGAGCGCGCCCAGGCCCTCGTCGAGGCCGGTGCCGACTTCCTGGTCGTCGACAGCGCCCACGGCCACAGCCGCGGCATCCTCGACATGATCGCCAAGGTCAAGTCCAACATCAGCGTCGACGTCGTCGGCGGCAACGTCGCCACCCGCGACGGCGCCCAGGCGCTCATCGATGCCGGTGTCGACGGCGTCAAGGTCGGTGTCGGCCCGGGCTCGATCTGCACCACCCGCGTCGTCGCCGGCATCGGCGTGCCGCAGGTCACCGCGATCTACGAGGCCGCGCAGGCGTGCCACGCTGCGGGTGTGCCGATGATCGGCGACGGCGGCCTGCAGTACTCGGGCGACATCGCCAAGGCGATCGCCGCCGGTGCCGACGCGGTGATGCTCGGCTCGCTGCTCGCGGGCTGCGAGGAGTCGCCGGGCGAGATGGTCTTCATCAACGGCAAGCAGTTCAAGTCCTACCGGGGCATGGGCTCGCTGGGCGCCATGCAGTCGCGCGGCCAGGCCCGCTCCTTCTCCAAGGACCGCTACTTCCAGGACAACGTCCTCTCCGAGGACAAGCTCGTCCCCGAGGGCATCGAGGGCCAGGTGCCCTACCGCGGCCCGCTGGGCTCGGTGGCCCACCAGCTCATCGGCGGCCTGCGCGCCTCCATGGGCTACGTCGGCTCCGCCAACATCCAGGAGCTCAAGGACAAGGGCACCTTCGTCCGCATCACGTCGGCGGGCCTCAAGGAGAGCCACCCGCACGACATCCAGATGACGGTGGAGGCGCCGAACTACTCGCGGCGCTGAGCCGAGCCCCCGGCCGGGGGTCCGGGGGTTGCTCCCCGGGAGGAGCCGTCAGATGACGGTGGAGGCGCCGAACTACTCCCGCCGGTAGTTCTTACTGCCACCGGTAGTAGTACGCGTTTAAAGCATTTTTACGGAGCCCGCGACCGCTCAGGCCGCGGGCTCCGCCGCGTCGGGGATACTGGATGCGGCAGGACGTAGAAGGAAAGGCCACACACGTGACTGAGATCGAGATCGGGCGCGGCAAGCGCGGCCGCCGGGCGTACGCATTCGACGACATCGCCGTCGTCCCGAGTCGCCGTACCCGCGACCCGAAGGAGGTCTCGATCGCCTGGCAGATCGACGCCTACCGCTTCGAGCTGCCGTTCCTGGCCGCCCCGATGGACTCGGTCGTCTCGCCCGAGACCGCCATCCGCATCGGCGAGCTGGGCGGCCTGGGCGTCCTCAACCTCGAGGGCCTGTGGACCCGCTACGAGGACCCGGAGCCGCTGCTCGCCGAGATCGCCGAGCTGGACGAGACCGCCGCGACCAAGCGCCTCCAGGAGATCTACGCCGAGCCGATCAAGGAAGAGCTGATCGGCCAGCGCATCAAGGAGGTCCGCGACTCCGGTGTCGTGACCGCTGCCGCGCTCTCCCCGCAGCGCACCGCGCAGTTCTCCAAGGCCGTCGTCGACGCCGGCGTGGACATCTTCGTGATCCGCGGCACCACCGTCTCCGCCGAGCACGTCTCCGGCGCGGCCGAGCCGCTGAACCTCAAGCAGTTCATCTACGAGCTCGACGTGCCGGTCATCGTCGGCGGCTGCGCCACGTACACCGCCGCCCTGCACCTGATGCGCACGGGCGCGGCCGGTGTCCTCGTCGGCTTCGGCGGCGGCGCCGCGCACACCACCCGCAATGTCCTGGGCATCCAGGTCCCGATGGCGACCGCCGTGGCCGACGTGGCCGCCGCCCGCCGCGACTACATGGACGAGTCCGGCGGCCGCTACGTGCACGTCATCGCCGACGGCGGCGTGGGCTGGTCCGGCGACCTGCCCAAGGCCATCGCCTGCGGTGCCGACGCCGTGATGATGGGCTCCCCGCTCGCCCGCGCCACCGACGCGCCGGGCCGCGGCTTCCACTGGGGCATGGAGGCCGTCCACGAGGACGTGCCGCGCGGCAAGCGGATGAACCTGGGCACGGTCGGCTCCACCGAGGAGATCCTCACCGGTCCCTCGCACACCCCGGACGGCTCGATGAACATGTTCGGCGCCCTGCGCCGCGCCATGGCCACCACGGGCTACAGCGACCTCAAGGAGTTCCAGCGGGTCGAGGTGACGGTCGCGCCGTCGCAGCACGACAAGCGCTGACGCAGCGCGGCAGCGCGGTAGCGCAGCCGACAGCCCGAAGGGCCCGGACCGCCGTTGCGGTCCGGGCCCTTCGGCGTCGTGCCGGGCGGGGCTGCGGGCGTCAGCCGCCCAGCTTGCGGGCGGTCTGGAAGGCGCCCGCGCCGCCGAGTATGAAGAAGAGCGCGTCGATCGGCTCCAGGTACTCCTGCCAGGCCTCGGACAGCGAGTCGAAGTGCTCGAAGAGGATCTCGGTGACCGGGACGCGGAAGACGTCGCTCAGCTCCAGGGCGATGCCGAAGATCTGGCCGAGGTAGACGCCGAGGAGCCCGAGGAGCACGCCGGCCACCGGCAGGGCGGGGTTGCGGCCGCCGACCTTGCCCAGGGCGGCGCCGATGAGCGCGCCCGTACCGACGGCGAGGTAGCCGATCTGGCCGCCGTCGGAGGCCTTGAGGATCCCGCCGTAGACGGCAGCGCCGACGAGCATGGCCACGAAGCCGAGCACCAGGGCGAGGCCGGGGTTGCCCCGGCGGACCGGCGGGGGCGGCGGCGGGAAGCCGCCGGGAGGGCCGTACGGAGGCGGAGGCTGCTGCCCGTAGCCGAAGGGCGGCTGCTGGGGAGCGTGGGGCTGGTGCTGCGGCGGGTACGGCTGCGGCGGCGGCTGACCGTACGGGTTGTGCTGCGGTGGCTGCTGCGGTTGCTGCGGCTGCTGCCAGGGCTGGCTCATCTGCGATGTCCCCCGAATGTGCTCGGTGTTGAGTAAGGGCCAAAAGGTATCAGCGTGCTACGACGTCGTCGTCACCCACAGCGAGCACACGGCTGTGAACTCCGTATAAAAGTTCGACCGTAAGGAATAATGGCAACTTATGGCGCAAAGCAAGTCGTTCAGCGGCAGGGACATGGGGATCGACCTCGGCACGGCGAACACCCTGGTGTACGTGCGCGGGAAGGGAGTGGTGCTCAACGAACCGTCAGTCGTCGCCGTGAACGCCGACGACGGCAGCGTGCTCTCGGTCGGCTCCGAGGCCAAGGAGACCATCGGCCGCACCCCCTCGAACATCGTCGCGGTCCGCCCGCTGCGCGACGGCGTCATAGCCGACTTCGAGGTGGCCGAGCGCATGATGCGGCACTTCATCAAGAAGGTCATGGGCAACCGCCTCTTCGCCCGTCCCCGCGTCGTGGTCTGTGTGCCCTCCGGCATCACCGGCGTCGAGCGGCGCGCCGTCATCGAGGCCGCCTCGCGCGCCGGGGCCCGCCAGGTGCACCTCGTCGAGGAGCCCATGGCCGCGGCGATCGGCGCAGGCCTGCCCGTCAGCGAGCCGACCGGCTGCATGGTCGTCGACATCGGCGGCGGGACGACCGAGGTCGCCGTCATCTCCCTGGGCGGCATCGTCACCGCCCGCTCCGTGCGCACGGCCGGCGACGCGATGGACGCGGCGATCATCTCGTACGTGAAGAAGGAGTACTCCCTCGCGATCGGCGAACGCACCGCGGAGGAGATCAAGATGAACATCGGCTCCGCCGCGCCGACCGGCTACTGGTCCGCGGCCGGGCTGGCCGCCCTCGCCAAGCAGCTGGAGAAGGACAGCGGCCTGGAGCAGGTCGGCGGCGACCCGGAGGAGACCCAGGGTCTCAAGCCGCCGGAGCGCTGCACCATCCGCGGCCGCGACCAGGTCAGCGGCCTGCCCAAGACGCGCGAGCTGACGGCCGACGAGATCCGCCACGCGCTGTCGGAGCCCGTCGACGCCATCGTCATGGCGGTCCGCCAGACCCTCGACGAGACCCCGCCGGAGCTCTCCGGCGACATCATGGACCGCGGCATCGTCCTCACGGGCGGCGGCGCGCTGCTGCGCGGCCTCGACGTCCGGCTGAGCAAGGAGCTCGACATCCCGGTCATCATCGCCGACGACCCGCTGGACTGCGTGGCGGTCGGCACGGGCCGCTGCGTGGAGGACTTCGCGGCCCTGAGGACGGTCCTGGACGCGCCGAACCGGGCGCTGGGGCTGGGCAGGCTGTAACCCCCTGACCCCCGGCGCGGCGCCGACCCCCGGCGCGGCGCCCCTACATACGGTGCCCCGCGCCGGCGGGCGTCGCCCCGCGCGTGTCCAGGAGCAGCTGCGCCTTCACCGCCAGGCCCTGCAGGTCGTAGGTCCGGTGGTGCTGCAGCAGCACCGTCAGGTCGGCCGCGGCCGCAGCCTCGTAGACGCTGTCGGCCCGCGGCACCGGCCGCCCCATCACCCGCCACTGCGCCACGTGCGGGTCGTGGTAGCTGAGCTGTGCACCCAGCTCCATCAGCCGTGAGGCGATCTCGCGGGCGGGTGACCCCTGCTGGTCGGAGACGTCGGCCTTGTAGCTGACCCCGAGCAGCAGGACGCGCGCCCCGCGCGCGGACTTGCCGTGTTCGTTGAGGAGCGTGGCGCAACGCTGGGTGACGTAGCGCGGCATGCGCCCGTTGACCTCCTGCGCC
Organism: Streptomyces sp. KLMMK; assembly: GCF_036961605.1. Lineage (NCBI taxonomy): Bacteria > Bacillati > Actinomycetota > Actinomycetes > Kitasatosporales > Streptomycetaceae > Streptomyces > Streptomyces sp. KLMMK. The sequence goes on along the minus strand of NZ_JBAMDC010000209.1, from coordinate 4,166 downwards.
ACCTCCACCATCCGCAGCGGATAGCCGAGGCTGCGGCCCTTGTAGGAGAGGTAGTTGGGGTCGATGGGCACGCCGGGGCCGCCGACCCCGGGCCCCGGGCGGAAGGCCTGGAAGCCGAAGGGCTTGGTCTCGGCGCAGCGCACGACGTCCCACAGGTCGACGCCGATGTCGTGGCAGAAGACGGCCATCTCGTTGACGAGGGCGATGTTGACGTACCGGTAGTTGGTCTCGAGGACGCGGACGGCCTCGGCCTCGCGCGGCCCGCGCGCGCGGACGACCTTCTCGCAGACCCTCCCGTAGAAGGCGGCGGCGGCCTCCGTGCACGCCGGGGTGAGGCCGCCGATGACCTTGGGGATGCCGGCGTAGCCGTGGCGCTTGGTGCCCGGGTCCACCCGGGTGGGGGAGTAGGCCAGGTGGAAGTCGTGGCCGGCGCGCAGCCCGGAGCCGGATTCGAGCAGGGGGCGCAGGTATTCCTCCGTGGCGCCGGGGTAGACGGGGGACTCCAGGAGAACGGTGGTGTGCGGGCGCAGCCGTACCGCGAGGGCCCGGGCGGCGGCGCCGATGGCGGAGAGGTCGAGGGCCCTGTCCTCGCCGAGCCGGGTGGGGGCGCAGATCACGGCGGTACGGACCTTGCCGAGCTCGGCGTCGGCGGTCGTGGGGCGGAAGCCGGCGGCGATCATCCGGCGGACCTCGGCGGCGGTGAGGGAGCCGTCGGCGCACTCCAGGGGGAGCCGGCCGGCGCGCAGCTCGGCGACGGTGTGCGGGTCGGGGTCGTAGCCGATGGTGTCGATGCCGGCGGCGGTCGCGGCCTGGGCGAGGGGGAGTCCGAGGTGGCCGAGTCCGATGACGGCGAGATCTGCGGGCATGACGAGGCGGTCCTTCCCGGGGAGCCGGGGGGTTCGGCACGCGAACGAGTTACATCAGGTTAAGCGGATATATGACTGTTATTCGGGATCAACGCGGCGCGGCTCGCTCCCCTGCGCCGCCGGCGCGGCCAAACCGGCCGATCTGGGGCAGCATCGAAGGGGAAGTACGGAAGCAGGGAAGCGCAGGGACCAGCGGAGCAACCGGCGGCCGAAACGGAGGCAGCGGTGAGGACAGCGACACTCGGGCCGGACGAGCGCAGTGCGGCACTCGCCCGGATGGCGGAGCGGGAACTGGACGTCCTGGTCGTCGGCGCCGGGGTCGTCGGCGCGGGCACCGCGCTCGACGCGGCCACGCGGGGGCTCACGACCGGCCTCGTCGAGGCGCGCGACTGGGCGGCGGGCACCTCCAGCCGTTCCAGCAAGCTCATCCACGGCGGCCTGCGCTACCTGGAGATGCTCGACTTCGCCCTCGTCAGAGAGGCCCTCAAGGAGCGCGGCCTGCTGCTGGAGCGGCTCGCCCCCCATCTGGTCAAGCCCGTGCCCTTCCTCTATCCGCTGCAGCACCGCGGGTGGGAGCGCCTCTACGCGGGCTCGGGCGTCGCGCTCTACGACGCGATGTCGGTCTCCTCCGGGCACGGCCGCGGCCTGCCCACCCACCGGCACCTCACCCGTAAGCGGGCCCTGCGCGTCGCGCCCTGCCTGAAGAAGGACGTGCTGGTGGGCGCGCTGCAGTACTACGACGCCCAGATGGACGACGCCCGCTACGTCACCACCATCGTGCGCACGGCGGCCGCCTACGGCGCCCACGTCGCCAACCGGGCGCGGGTGACCGGCTTCCTGCGCGAGGGCGAGCGGGTGGTCGGCGCCACGGTGCGCGACCTGGAGCAGGGCGGCGAGTTCGAGGTCCGGGCCCGGCAGATCGTCAACGCCACGGGGGTGTGGACGGACGACACCCAGAAGCTCATCGCCGAGCGCGGCCAGTTCCACGTCAGGGCCTCGAAGGGCATCCACCTGGTGGTGCCGAAGGACCGCATCCACTCCACCACCGGGCTGATCCTGCGCACCGAGAAGAGCGTGCTCTTCGTGATCCCCTGGGGCAGGCACTGGATCATCGGCACCACCGACACCGACTGGGACCTGGACAAGGCCCACCCCGCCGCGTCGAGCGCCGACATCGACTACCTGCTGGAGCACGTCAACGCGGTCCTGGCCGTGCCGCTGACACGGGACGACGTACAGGGGGTGTACGCGGGGCTGCGTCCCCTGCTGGCCGGCGAGTCGGACGCGACCAGCAAGCTCTCGCGCGAGCACACCGTGGCCCACCCCGTGCCCGGGCTGGTCGTCGTGGCGGGTGGGAAGTACACCACGTACCGCGTGATGGCCAAGGACGCCGTGGACGAGGCGGTGCACGCGCTCGACCGGCGCGTGGCCGAGTGCGTCACGGAGGACGTGCCGCTCGTCGGGGCGGAGGGCTACAAGGCGCTGTGGAACGGGCGTGCGCGGATCGCCCAGAACACCGGTCTGCACGTGGCGCGCGTGGAGCACCTGCTGAACCGGTACGGCTCGATGGTGGACGAAGTGCTGGAGCTCGTCGCCGCCGACCCCTCCCTGGGCGACCCGCTCACCGGCGCCGACGACTACCTCCGGGCCGAGGTCGTCTACGCCGCCTCCCACGAGGGCGCGCGCCACCTCGACGACGTCCTCACCCGCCGGACCCGCATCTCCATCGAGACCTTCGACCGCGGCACGCGCAGCGCCCGCGAGGCCGCCGAGCTGATGGCGCCGGTGCTGGGCTGGGACCGGTCGCAGGTGGAGAAGGAGGTCGAGCGCTACGAGAAGCGGGTGGAGGCCGAGCGCGAATCGCAGCTGCAGCCCGACGACCTGACGGCGGATGCGGCGAGGCTGGGGGCGCCGGACGTCCAGCCGATCTGATGCCCCCGATCTGATGCCCCCGATCTGATGCCTCCGATTTGATGCCTCCGGTGTGACGTCCCGGATCCGGCGCCTCTGATGCCCCGTTGGGGCAGTTGTGTCTGGTGAGCTCTTATGAGCGTCATGTGACCGCTCCGACGCGCCGGGAACCGTCCTGTCCGAAACAGGGTCCTGTAAAGGCAATGGACCCGTGCGGCAACCGTCGCCGTCGTCGTGCCGGGCTCCGCCGGGCCCTCGCGGCGCAGGTGGGCCGGGCCGGTGCGGCGGCGGCCGGCGCGCGTGGCGCGGAGGGCGAAGGGCGGCGGTGCGCCCGTATTGTCCGCCGGCCCGCGGACCCTGGCCTTCCGCCGGTCCGCGGATGAGAGACAATGGTGGCTCTGCCAGGGTCGGTTGGTCGCAGAGCTGATTGCCAGAGGGGACGCATGTCGGAGGCGGAGCAGACGCAGGGCACGGCAGGGCGCCTCCTGGCCGGGCGGTACCGCCTCGGGGACGTCCTCGGCCGCGGCGGCATGGGCACGGTCTGGCGCGCCGGTGACGAGACCCTGGGCCGTACGGTCGCCGTGAAGGAACTGCGGTTCCCGGCCAACATTGACGAGGACGAGAAGCGACGCCTCATCACGCGCACGCTGCGCGAGGCGAAGGCCATCGCCCGGATCCGCAGCGCGGGCGCGGTCACCGTCTACGACGTCGTGCACGAGGACGACCGCCCCTGGATCGTCATGGAGCTCATCGAGGGCCGCTCGCTCGCCGATGCCATCCGCGAGGACGGGCCGCTGAAGTGGCGCCGGGCCGCCGAGGTCGGCCTCGCCGTCCTCGACGTGCTGGGCGCGGCGCACCGCCAGGGCATCCTGCACCGCGACGTGAAGCCGTCCAACGTGCTCATCTCGGACGACGGCCGCGTCGTCCTCACCGACTTCGGCATCGCGCAGGTCGAGGGCGACCCCTCCGTCACCTCCACCGGCATGCTCGTCGGCGCCCCCTCGTACATCTCCCCCGAGCGCGCCCGCGGCCACAAGCCCGGCCCGCCCGCGGACCTCTGGTCGCTGGGCGGCCTGCTCTACGCGGCGGTCGAGGGCGTCCCGCCGTACGACAAGGGCTCGGCCATAGCCACCCTCACCGCCGTGATGACCGAGCCGCTCGGCCCGCCGAAGAACGCGGGCCCGCTGGCCGAGGTCATGTACGGACTGCTCGCCAAGGACCCGGAGAAGCGGCTCGACGAGGCGGGCGCCCGCGCGCTGCTCACCGACGCCGTCAACGCCCCCGACGAGCGCCTGCCCCCCAAGCCGAAGCCGGCCGCGCGGGACCTGGACGCCACGCAGGCCATCGCCGTCCCGCCGATACCGGAGACGGCCGTGCCCGCCCGGCCGC
>NZ_JBAMDC010000208.1:0-11895 GCF_036961605.1 Streptomyces sp. KLMMK | reverse complement strand
CCGCCGCCGCGGCGAGCAACCCCCACTGCGTGACCGGCGGTGCCGGACGGGCTTCCGGGCGGCTCGCCACCGCCGGACAGGCTCGCGGTGGCTGAGCGCCGCCGCGGCGGACTCGAAGGGGCGGGGCTCCGGGGCCGGAGGTTCAGGTACCCGACCGCGGCGGAATCGAAGGGCCGGGCCCTTCACCCGGTCGCCGCGGCGGAGATCGTAACCGCCGGTCACGGGACGGACTCAGAAAGTGCCCGCACGCCCCTCGTGGCGGGCCCGCGTCGTACCCCACACTGGTGGGCGGTGCCTGAGTCCTCGGACGCGGCAGGCCCGGCCGCTCGGACCCGGAACTCGGAACCTTTCGCGAAGCCGCTCCTGATCCCCGGGACGGCCGGCGGCCAGGCCGCTGCCGCCCCTCCGGCGCATGCCGCCCCGAAACCGGCAGCGATCACCTTGGAGGTCGCCCCCGTGCAGACCCGGACACCGACCAGGCTCCCGTCACGGCCCGCGGCCGCCCCGGCCCAGGGCGTCCCCCGGCAGCCCGCCGCGCCCCAGGCCGAGAGCGTCTCCGACGGGCCGCCCCTGCCGGATCCGGCGGGGAGCCCCGCGCCGGCCGGCGGCCCGCACGAGGCCGAGGAGACCGAGGCCGAGGAGACCGAGACCGAGGCCGAGACCGAGACCGCGTCCCCCCGGGCCGCGCGCGCCGGGCAGCCGGATTCCGCCCGCACCGACACCGGCGGCGGCCCGTCCTCCGACCTCTTCCGGCAGTACCTGCGCGAGATCGGCCGCATCCCGCTGCTGTCCGCCGCCGAGGAGGTCGAGCTCGCCCGCTGTGTGGAGGCCGGGCTGTTCGCGGAGGAGAAGCTCGCCGGCGCCCCGGACCTGGACTCCCAGCTCGCCCTGGACCTCGACCGCCTCGTCGTGCTGGGCCGGATGGCCAAACGGCGCCTGATCGAGGCGAACCTGCGCCTCGTCGTCTCGGTCGCCAAGCGCTACATCGGCCGCGGCCTGACCATGCTCGACCTGGTCCAGGAAGGCAACCTGGGCCTGATCAGGGCGGTCGAGAAGTTCGACTACGCCCGCGGCTACAAGTTCTCCACGTACGCCACGTGGTGGATCCGCCAGGCCATGTCGCGCGCCCTCGCCGACCAGGCCCGCACGATCCGCGTCCCGGTGCACGTCGTGGAGCTCATCAACCGCGTCGTCCGCGTCCAGCGCCGCATGCTGCAGGAGCGCGGCTACGAGCCCACGGCCGACGAGGTGGCCGCCCACCTCGACCTGACCCAGGAGCGGGTCAGCGAGGTCCTGCGGCTGGCGCAGGAGCCCGTCTCCCTGCACGCGCCCGTCGGCGAGGAGGACGACGTCGCCCTCGGCGACCTGATCGAGGACGGCGACGCGGCCTCCCCCGTCGAGTCGGCGGCCTTCCTGCTGCTGCGCGAGCACCTGGAGGCGGTCCTGTCGACGCTCGGGGAGCGCGAGCGCAAGGTGGTGCAGCTGCGCTACGGGCTGGTCGACGGCCGTCCCCGCACCCTGGAGGAGATCGGCCGCATCTTCGGCGTGACCCGCGAGCGCATCCGCCAGATCGAGTCCAAGACCCTCAACAAGCTGCGCGACCACGCCTTCGCCGACCAGCTGCGCGGCTACCTCGACTGACCGGGGGAGCGCCGGTCAGCCGGCGGCGTCGAACGCCCCCGGATGGGTCTGCTCGCGCACGGCCGCGTACTGCTGCCGCACCGCCTGACCCACCGGCAGGTCCTCGCCCGGCTCGAACACCTGGCTGGCCGCCGCGGGCCACAGGGGCGGCTCGTGGGGGGCCAGCGCGCCCTGCTGGACGCCCAGCGCCCAGGCGGCCTGCCGGGCGGCGCCCAGCGCCGCGTAGTCCGCAGGCTGGGGCACGACGACCTGCGTGCCGAACAGCGCGGGAGCGGCGGCCTGCACGGCGGGCAGCTCCGCCGCGGCCCCCAGCAGGAACACCCGGCGCACCTGCACCCCGCGCCCCCGCAGCACGTCCAGCGCGTCCGTGAGCCCGCACAGCATGCCCTCGAACGCGGCCCGCGCCAGGTGCTCCGGCTTCATGCTCTCGCGGCGCAGCCCCGCCAGCGTGCCCGCGGTGTGCGGCAGGTGCGGGGTCCGCTCGCCCTCCAGGTACGGCAGCATCACCAGCCCGTACGAGCCCGGGCTCGACTGCAGCGCCAGCTCCGACAGGCCCGCCAGGTCCGTGCCCAGCAGCTCCGCCGTGCCGCGCAGCACGCGCACGGCGTTGAGGGTGTGCACCACGGGCAGGTGCATGCCGGTCGCGTCGGCGTAGGAGGTGATCGTCCCGGAGGGGTCCACCAGCGCCTCGTGGTGCACGGCAAAGACCGAGCCCGAGGCGCCCAGGGAGATCACGGCGTCGCCCGGCCCCACGCCCAGCCCGAAGGCGGCCGCCATCGTCTCGCCGGTGCCGGCGGAGATCAGCAGGCCCTCGGGGGTGTGCCCGGCGGGCTCGGCGGGCGCGAGCACGTCCGGGAGCACGGCCGGGCGGCCCAGGGCCAGCTCCACCAGGTCCGGCCGCCAGGAGGCGGTCGCGGCGGACCACAGGCCGGTGCCGGAGGCGTCGCCGCGGTCGGTGGTGCGCCGCAGCGGGCGGCCGAGGAGCTGCCACACGAGCCAGTCGTGCGGCTGGAGCAGGGCGGCGATGCGCTGGGCGGACTCGGGCTCGTTGCGGGCGAGCCAGCGGAGCTTGGCGACCATCTGGCCGGGCTGCGGCACCGAGCCGACGGCCTGGGCCCAGGCGGCGCGGCCGCCCAGCGCGTCGGTCAGGTCGGCCGCGGAGGGCTGCATGCGCTTGTCGTTGCCGAGCATGGCGGGCCGGACGAGGACGCCGCCGGCGTCCAGCGCGAGCAGCCCGTTCTGCTGCGCGGAGACCCCGATGGCCTGCACGCCCTCCAGGAGGCCTCCGGCGGCGGCTTCGCCGAGGGAGATCAGCCATGCCTGGGGGTCGCCGTCGGTCGGCGGATGGGGGGCGTACCCCTGGCGGAGCACGGCCCCCGTGTCCGTATCGCAGACGACGATCCGTGTGCTCTCGGTGGAACTGTCCAAGCCCGCGACTATGCCCATGCCGAGATGATGCCAAACACCGGGGCATGCTCCGTGCGCCGGTCGGGTGTTGACCCGGCCGGACGGCGGCCGGGTCAGGGGCTCACGGCCCGGTCAGGTGTTACTGGTGCCCCAGTCGTCCTCGACGCCGCCCTGTCCCCGCTCGCGCAGCGACCGCACCCGCTCGCTCACCGAATCCGGCAGCCGGTCGCCCACCTTCGCGAAGGCCCGGGAGCTCATGGCCCTGCCGTTCTGGGCGGCGGACTCCACCGTATTGCGGACCGCGGGGTTCTGGGCGATCTGCCGGGCGCCCTTGCGCAGCTGCTCGTACCGCTCGCGGCCGGCCCGTGCGCCCAGTACGTACCCGACGGCTGCCCCGATCATGAACGTCAGCCGGTAGCGCATCCCGCTCCACCCTTCCCTCGGACGCTGTGGTCGCCGCCTACCCGCCGGGTGCGAAGGTCACTCCCGGGGAACCGATTGGCGGAGCACCCCCCTGCTTGCGCTAATGTATGTCTCGCAGCGAGCGCACGCCGCCCGGACGCCCGGGCAGCACCGCATTCGCGGCAAACGCAGCAATCCCCTGTAGCTCAATTGGCAGAGCAGCCGGCTGTTAACCGGCAGGTTACTGGTTCGAGTCCAGTCGGGGGAGCGCGATCCTCTGTAGCTCAATTGGCAGAGCAGCCGGCTGTTAACCGGCAGGTTACTGGTTCGAGTCCAGTCGGAGGAGCAAGCGATCGAGGACCCCTGCGGGGGTCCTTTTTCGTATCCGGACCCTTCCGGAGGGAACCGCCCCGCCGTGATCGAAGTCCTCATGGTCAGGTAGGTCACGCAATACGCCCCCTCAGGGGCAGCAGATCGTATGAGCGGCTATGCTGCGGCAGACGGCGCGCACAGATGTGCGCGACGCGCCGTGAACGGGGCGGTAGCTCAGCCGGTTAGAGCAGCGGACTCATAATCCGTCGGCCGTGGGTTCGAGTCCCACCCGCCCCACACGCGTGACGTTGGTGCAGAAACGATGCGACCAGCGTTTTCGATGCCCCGCCCGGTTCCGGACAGGAACGACCCGGCGGGGCTTCGTGCTGTCGGGGGCCGGGCGGCGCACGTCTTCGGCCACGCCGTCCGTCTGCCCCGCCCGGGCACGGGTATGCGTCGGAATACGGTCCGGCTTCATCCTGTTGGCGCTGCTGGGCCGGTCCGACGGTCACCCGACGCCACAGCGGAAGCAGGTAGCGACGCATGAGCAGCAGCACGGTGGAGCTCACCAAGGACAACTTCGACGAGATCGTCTCCGGCAGCGGATTCGTCCTCATCGACTTCTGGGCGTCGTGGTGCGGCCCCTGCCGGCAGTTCGCGCCGGTGTACGAGGGGGCCGCGGAGCGCCACGGCGACCTCGTCTTCGCCAAGGTCGACACCGAGGCCCAGCCCGAGCTCGCGGCGGCGTTCGAGATCCGGTCGATCCCCACGCTGATGATCGTGCGGGACAACATCGCGGTCTACGCCCAGCCGGGCGCCCTGCCGGAGGCCGCCCTGGAGGACGTCATCCGCCAGGCCCGCGCGCTCGACATGGACGAGGTGCGCGCCTCCGTCGCCGAGGAGCAGGCCAAGGCCGGGCGGGCGGCGCAGGGCGAGGGACAGTCCGCCGGTGAGTGAGCTGCTGCTGGTCCGTCACGGCGAGACCGAGTGGAGCCGCGACGGCCGGCACACCGGCTTCACGGACGTGGCCCTGACCGGGCGCGGCGAGCGGCAGGCGGAGGCCCTGCGGCCGCTGCTCGCGGGCCGTACGGTCGCGAAGGTGCTGGTGAGCCCCATGAAGCGGGCCCTGCGCACGGCCGAGCTCGCCGGGCTGGAAGGCGCCGAGACCGACCCCGGCCTCCACGAGTGGGACTACGGCGGCTACGAGGGCGTGACGACCGCGGAGATCCACCGCACCCGCCCCGGCTGGTACCTGTGGGAAGACGGCGTCGTCCCCGGGCCGCCGGAGCACCCGGGGGAGACGCCCGCGGAGGTCGGTGCCCGTGCCGACCGCGTCCTCGCGCGCATCGCGCCCTGGCTGGACGGGGACCGCGGGGGCGAGGGCGACGTGGTGCTGGTGGCGCACGGCCACTTCCTGCGCGTGCTCACCGCCCGTAGGCTCGGCCTGCCGCCGGCCGCGGGCGCGCTCTTCCGCCTCGACACGGCCACCCTCAGCCGGATCGGCGCCGAACACGGCCGCCCCGCGCTCGTGGCCTGGAACCAGCCGTCGGCGTGATCCGTTGGACGACCGGCGGAGCGTGTCGGAACCGGGGCCACGGCCACCGTGCACCGATGATCGGGGCGGACCGGAAGGGCCGGTGACGCCCCGGTCCCCGTACGACCGCCTTCGTACGACCGAATTCCAGTGGAGGGATGTATTCGTGGCCACCACCCGCACCGCGCACACCGTCTGGGAAGGTGAGCTGCTCAAGGGCAGCGGCACCGTCACCTTCGACTCGTCCGGCATCGGCTCCCAGCCGGTGTCGTGGCCGTCGCGCGCCGAGCAGGCCAATGGCAAGACCAGCCCCGAGGAGCTCATCGCGGCCGCGCACTCCAGCTGCTTCTCCATGGCCCTCTCGCACGGCCTGACGGGCGCGGGCAACCCGCCCACCCGCCTGGAGACCAAGGCCGACGTCACGTTCCAGCCGGGCGAGGGCATCACCGGCATCCACCTCACCGTCCGCGGCGAGGTGCCGGGTCTGGACGCGGCGGCCTTCCAGGAGGCCGCCGAGGGCGCCAAGAAGAACTGCCCCGTCAGCCAGGCCCTCACGGGCACGACGATCACGCTGACGGCCGAGCTGGCCTGACGCCTGCCCTTTCGCGCTCCGCGGCCCCCGGCGTCGTCACACTCACGACGTCAGGGCCGCGTAGACGATAAGGTTCTGCACCGGGTGCCCGTCCGCGTCCAGGCTCCCCGCGCAGGTGACCAGGCGCAGCACCCGCTCCTTCGTCTCCCCGTAGACCTTCTGCGTCGGGAAGGCGGACTTGTCGGCCGTCTCCTTCCCGGTGACGGAGAAGTGCAGCACCTTGCCGTCGCCCCGCCGGACGTCGACGACGGTCCCCTTGTCCACCTTCCCCAGGTCGTGGAAGACGGCCTTGCCGTCGCGGGTGTCGTTGTGGCCGATGAGGACGGCGGCGCCGGGCTCGCCGGGCGTCGCGCCGCCGGTGTACCAGCCGGCCGTCATGCCCTTCTCCGGCGGCGGCACCTGCACGGTGCCGTCGCCGTTCTTGCCGAGGCGCAGCAGGGCGCTGTCCACGCCGATGGACGGGATCGAGACGCGGGCGGGCTCCTCCGCCGAGGCCGGGGTGCCGCTGGCGGCCGTGCTGGCCTCCGTGCCCGACGAGCAGCCGGTGAGCAGGGCCGAGGCGAGCACGGCGGGCAGCAGCAGGGCCGCGAGGGCGCGCGCGAGGACGGGAAGGCGGGCACGGCGCGTACGGGGTGCACACGGCGTACGAGGTGCACGGGGTGTACGGGGCATCGGGCATCCATCCGGGCGTGGGGGAGGGAACGCTGCTCACGCTAGGGACGGCCGCGGCGCCCCCGCTTCGGGTGAACGGCCAGTCCTGCCTCCCCCGGAAGGAGGAGACGCACCCCCGCCCGGTGGTGGCCCCGGGCGCTCAGACGAACCGCTGCAGCAGCCCCCACATGAATTCGGCCGTGTACTCGGCCCGCTCCCCGGAGGCGTCCGGCGCCGTGAAGGCGAGCCGCCAGAGTGCCGGGCCCGTGCCCTCCATCGGGCGGGCGGGGGCGAAGGCGCGCGCCACCTCGTCCACCGTGCACGACCAGGGTTTCAGGTCCTCCACCGTCCGCAGTCCGGGTGCGGGCGCTCCCGGGGCGCGGACCAGCCACTCGTTCCAGACGGCCCCGCCGGGCGCCGTCAGCACCTCGAACCGCAGGTCCGGCCAGAGCGGCACTCGCCATGTCGCCGCCTCGAACGTCAGCTCGCCCACGTGCCGCTCACCGGTGGCCTCGGGCGGGCCGAGCACCGAGCGGTAGTGCGGGGGCGCCCCGCGCCGCCCCGGGGCCCGCAGCGCGGCCTGCCAGCGGCGGTTGGTCTTCCGCATCCTGCTCCGGTCGACGCCGAGCTCGCGCAGGGCGTCCTCGACCAGGCCGGGCTGGTGGTCGGCCATCCGCCGCAGCAGGACGAGCTGGAAGCCCAGGGGGCCGAAGGCGTCCCAGGCGCCGGGAGTGCCGGGCGTGCGGGGCCGGGCGGGACCGGTGGGGCGGCCGGTGCCGCCGGAGCGGCCGAAGGCGCCGGGTGTGCCGGACCGCGGGCCCGGCTCGGACGGGAAGTCGGAGGCTGGGTACATGACGGCCATCGTCGCGCACCCGGCGGCGGGCCGGGGCGGGGCTCCGCGGACACCTCCCGCTCACTAAGGTCGGGGTGAGTGATCACCAGCGTACGGAGGCTCTGATGTCCGGCTCGAAGGCCCCGCAGGGCGGCGGCGGCCCCGCCCCGCTCCTGCGGCTGCGCGGAGTCAGCCGCACCTACGGGGAGAGGAAGGCCCTGCACCCGCTCGACCTCGACCTGGAGCCGGGGACCTGCACCGCCCTCTTCGGCCACAACGGATCGGGCAAGTCCACGCTCCTGCGCATAGCCGCCGGCCGGGACGAGCCCACCGCCGGCACCGCGCGGTTCGCGGGCCGCAGGATTTCCGAGGACGACCCGGAGGTACGGGCCAGGGTGGCGGTCGTGGGCGACACCGTGGCCACCTACCCGGACCTGACCGTGCGCGAGCACCTCGAACTCGTCACCGTCGCCCACGCCGTGGAGGACGCCGGCGCCTGGATCGACCACGTGCTCGCCGACCGCCGGCTGTCCGACCACGCGCGGGCCCTGCCCGGCTCGCTCTCCTCCGGCCAGCTCCAGTCCCTGCTGCTGGCCGCGGCGCTCGTCCGCCCCCGCGACCTGCTCATCCTGGACGAGCCCGAGCAGCGGCTCGACCCGGACGCCCGGGTCCGCCTCGCGGAACTGCTGAACGGCGAGAAGCGCGACGGGGTGGCCGTCCTGCTGGCGACCCACCAGGCCGACCTGGCGGAGTCCGTCGCGGACCGGATGATCGCCCTGGAGGACGGCCGGGTGATCGCCGAGGGCCCGCCGGCGGAGGTCCTGGCCGGGCTGGGGCTGCGCGGATGAGCGGGGAGGCGCCGGGCGGGGCCCCGGCCGCGGACGCCGGCGCAGACACCGCCACCGCCACTGTCACTGCCACCGCCACCGACGTCGACGAGCCCACCTGGACCGAGGAGGACGACGACCGCACCGCGGAGACGCTGGCCTGGCTGCGCGAGAAGCGCAAGGCCCACCGCCGGCAGAAGGGCCGCGACCTCGCCGTCTTCCTCTACTCGGTCGTGCTCATCGTCGCGGGCTACGGCAGCGCCTACGCCGTCCACTTCCTGCAGCGGGCCCGGCTGGGAGCGGACTACGGCGGCCTCGGCGAGCGTGTCCAGGACACGCTGCCCGCCCTGTTCACCCTCCTGACCGCCGCCCTGGCCCTGCTCGCGGCGCGCGACGCGCTGTGGCGCGGCCCCGTCGTCGTCCCCGCCCCTTCGGTCGGCTGGCTGCTCGCACAGCCCGTGCGCCGTGCGGCCGTCCTGCGCCCGTGGTTCCGGCTGTCGGCCGCGGTCGCGGTCGTCCCGGCGCTGCCGGCGGCGGTCGCCGCGGCCGTGGTCCTGCGCGTGATGGACCTGGCCCCGCTCGTCACCGCGCTGCTCGCGCTCCTGCCGGCCGCGGTGTGCCTGCCGCTGCTGGCCGTGGCGGTCGGCATGGCGGTGGAGCACCGGGCCCGGCTCGCTCGCCTCGTACGCCGGTTCACGCCCCTGGCCGTCCTCGTGCTGATGCTGCTCGCGGGGCAGGTCGCGGGCGCGGCGTACGGGCACCGGAGCGCGGTGCTGGAGCAGGTGGAGCTGTGGTCCGGGCCGTGGGGCTGGGCCGCCCAGCCCGTCGTCTCCGTGACCGGCGGGCACGCGCCCGCCTGGCCCGCCGCGGTGGCCCTGCTGGTGCTGCTGGCGGCCGCGGGCCTGGTGCAGGGGCACCGGGACGCCGGGCGCGTGCCCACGACCCAGCTGCGGCGGCGTGCGGCGACCGCCCAGACGGTCTCCTCGGTGATGTACTCGGTGGAGCTGCGGGCCGCCAAGCTGGCCCTGATGGACGCCACGGGCACCGGCGGCGCCCGCCGGGTCCGGCTGCCGCGTCCGCGCAGCAAGTACCTCGTGGTGGTGTGGCGGGACCTGCTGTCCCTGCTGAGGGCGCCCGCACGCCCGGCGAAGGCCCTGATGTGGATGGTGTGCGCCACGGCGACGGCCGCCCTGGGGCTGCAGTTCGGCGGACCGGAGCGCGTGATCGGCCTCGTCGCCGCGCTGCTGCTCGGCTACGTCGGCGTGGGTGCGCTCGCCGAGCCGGCCCGGCTGGAGACGGACGACGTGCGCCGCGCGGCCTGGTCCCCCTTCCGCTTCCGCACGCTGATGCTCCAGCACGCGGTGGTGCCGACGGTGCTGGGCGCCCTGATGGCGCTGCTCGCGGCGGTGCCGTTCGCGGTGGCGGGGGCGCCCTGGGCGCTGCTGCTGATGCCGGTGTGCGCGGTGCCGTTCGCGGCGGCGGCGGTCTTCGCGGCGTGCCGCGGCCCGGCCCGCACGCACCTGATGGCCACCGGCATCAGCACGCCGATGGGCGACCCCGGCGTGATCCTCTTCCTAGGCTGGTACGCGGCGGGGCCGCTGGCGACGGTGGGCGGCCTGGGGATCGCCCTGCACAAGGTGCTGGGGCGGGCACAGCTCGACGCGGGGGCCGTGGCCGATGTGGCCGCCGTGGCAGCGGTACTGACGGCGGCCCTGCTCGCCTTCGCAGCATGGTCGGCGGACCGGCTGATCCGGCACTGAGCCCAGCCGCCCCCGCCGCCCCCGCCGACCCGGCGGCGACCGGCCCCGGTCCGCCACCCGCCCCGCTCACCCGCCGGTGACGCCGTCCACGGCCCTCAGCCGCCCGAGCCCTCCGGTTCCGGGCGGAGTACCACGAAGTCGGCTCCCGCCGGGTCCAGGCAGACGGCCAGGCGGCCGACGCCTTCCGCGTCCTCCGGGCCCATCTGTACCGAGCCGCCGCCCTCGACGACCTTCGCGACCGTCGCGTCGCAGTCCGCGGTGGCGAAGACCGGGTGCCAGTAGGGGCGGCCGCCGTTCAGGGCGAGGTGCTCGGAGGGGAGCTGCATCAGGCCGCCGTGCATCAGCTCCTTGTCCCGGCCCTCCGGGGTGAGCAGGGTGTACGTCCCTCCGCCGCCCGGGAGCGGCATGTCCTCCGCGGTCCAGCCGAAGACCGCGCCGTAGAACTCCTGCGCCGCCGCCGCGTCGGTGGTGTACAGCTCGGTCCAGGACAGGGTGCCGGGGGTGTCGGCCGCCTCCAGGCCGGAGTAGGTGCCGGGCTGGAAGACGGCGAACTGGCCGCCCTGGGGGTCGGTGAACTGGGCCATCCGGCCCTCGCCCTCGCCGGGGCCCATCGGCTGCACCCGCACCGTGCCGCCCGCCCGCTCGACGGCCGAGGCCGTGGCGTCCGCGTCGGCGGTCCCGAAATAGATCATCCAGGCCGAGCGGGCGCCCTCCTCGGTGAGCGGGCCGATGCCGGCGACGGACTTGCCGTCCAGCCGGAAGACGCCGTAGTCACCCGCCTCCTCGCCGTGGGACTGGAACTCCCAGCCGAACACCGCGCCGTAGAAGGCGGCCGCGGCCGGGACGTCGGGGGCGCCGAGGTCGAGCCAGGAGGGGGAGCCGGGGACAAAGTCGGTGGTGATCATGGAAGTGATCTCCCTTCGCGGGTCCTTTGCGAAGCCAGCGTGACACCCGCCACTGACAACCGCCCGTCGGCACAGGTCGCGCGGGTCGCCCGGCCCGCGCCGTCCCCGCGGGCGGCCGCGGCACCCCGGCGCCGGGGGCTAGTCCCCGGCGTCCTGGTGCGCCCGCAGCCCGACCCCGATGATCCCGTCCCAGTACGTCAGCTCCTCCACGAGCGGGTACGCCGGGCCCTTGCCCTCCAGGCTCAGCACCACCCCGGCCTCCTTGGCCCTGCCCCGCTCGCGGCCGTCCGCCGGCTGCTCCGGCTCGATGTGCACGTCCGTGACCCGGAAGCCGCGCTTCGTGCACAGCTCCAGTATTCGCGCCAGCAGCCCCCTGCGGGTGCGGTACGACAGGTGCAGCTCGACCCGGTCGCCGGGTACGAGGGCCATGCGCCGGGTGACCACGGGGAAGCCGCGCACCACCAGGAAGTGCACCAGGGTCGCCGCGACGCCGAGCAGCGGCAGGCCGCCGCCGCAGGCCATGCCCAGCGCGCAGGTCAGCCATATCGTGGCCGCCGTCGTCAGGCCGCGCACCGCGTCGCGGCGCACGAAGATCAGGCCGCCGCCGATGAAGCCGATGCCGGAGACGATCTGGGCGGCCACGCGCGAGGGGTCCTGGCGGGCGCCGACGAGTTCGGCCACGGCGCCGAAGCCGTGGATCGAGACCTCCATGAACAGCGCGCTGCCCACCCCGACGAGGGTGTGGGTGCGCAGCCCGGCGCTCTTCTGCTGTAACTCGCGCTCCAGGCCGATGAGCGAGGACAGCAGCAGCGCGATGCCCAACTCGGCGAACTGCCGGACACCTTGACCGCTGGCGGGATCGAACAGGGGAGGCACTTGCTGTGCGATGTCCATGCCTCATTGTGGCTTGAAATCCACTGGCTCATAAGGGAGTTGACGCCCCTCTACCGCACGGCCAGGCTCAGTGGATACGTTCCGGCCCATGAATCCCATGAGACTTGGCGGAATACCCCTCGGTGCGGCGCTCGGCGC
>NZ_JBAMDC010000207.1:0-11967 GCF_036961605.1 Streptomyces sp. KLMMK | reverse complement strand
GAGGGCATGCCGCGCCGTTACGCGGACTACCTCGCCGCCGACGGCTTCACCACGCTGAACACCATCTCGACCATCAGCTCCTTCCTGCTGGGCCTGTCGATCCTGCCGTTCATGTACAACGTCTGGAAGACCGCCAAGTACGGCAAGAAGGTCGAGGTCGACGACCCGTGGGGCTACGGCCGCTCGCTGGAGTGGGCGACCTCCTGCCCGCCGCCGCGGCACAACTTCCTCACGCTGCCGCGCATCCGCTCCGAATCCCCGGCGTTCGACCTGCACCACCCGGAGATCGCGGCCCTGGAGCTCGAAGAGAACCTCGCGGCTGAGAAGGCCCTCGCGGGTGGCAAGGAGGCCGGCAAGTGAAGATCCAGGGCAAGATGTTCATCTGGCTCGCCGTCTTCATCCTCGCCATGGCGATCGTCTACGGCGTGTGGTCGAAGGAGCCGGTGGGCACGACGGCGCTGTTCATGTCGTTCGGCCTGAGCATCATGATCGGCTACTACCTGGCGTTCACCGCGCGCCGGGTGGACACCGGTGCCGGTGACAACAAGGAGGCGGACGTCGCCGACGACGCCGGCGAGCTGGGCTTCTTCGCCCCGCACAGCTGGCAGCCGCTCTCCCTGGCGATCGGTGGCGCCCTGGCCTTCATGAGCATCTGCTTCGGCTGGTGGCTGATGTACTTCTCGGCCCCGGTCATCGCGGTCGGCCTCTTCGGCTGGGTGTTCGAGTTCTACCGAGGCGAGAACCAGAACCAGTAGCGAACGGCCGTTGCCGTCCCGGGCCCCGCACACCATCCGGTGTGCGGGGCCCGGTGCATTTCCACCCGTTTGCAGTCACCCGGCAGGCCGGAGGTCCCGATCCTTCCTACGGTGTGACCATGACCCAGTCACGTCGACACCGTCTGGCGCTCACCGGGGCGGTGCTGCTGACCGCGCTGGTGGTGGGGGTCACCGCCTGCGGCGGCTCGTCCAACCCGCTGGCCGACAAGCCCTACGACGCCAGCGGCCAGGTCGAGCTCACCAGTGCCCGCGACGGGCAGAAGGCGGACCCCAGCAAGCCCCTCGAGGTGGTGGCCAGGGGCGAGGACCGGATCACGGACGTCACGGCGACGGACGCGGCGGGTCGCTACGTCAAGGGCGAACTCAGCCCCGACGGCTCCCGCTGGCACAGCACCGGCGCCCTCGCCGCCGGCGCCCACTACACCGTGCGCGTCACCACGGAGGACGAGAACGGCTCCCAGGGGCGCCGCACGATCGGCTTCGACACCAACCCGGCCGACCGCCTCCTGCGCGTCAGTTTCGGCCCGCAGAGCGGCACCTACGGCGTGGGACAGCCCATCACCGCCGAGCTGAGCACCCCCGTCCAGGACCCGGCCGCCCGCGCGATCGTCGAGCGCACCTTCCGCGTCGAGTCCCGGCCCGCCGTGGAGGGTGCCTGGCACTGGGTGGACAACCGCACCCTGCACTACCGCCCGAAGGAGTACTGGCCCGCCCACACCACCGTCGACGTGCACGCCAACCTCGACGGCATCAAGGTCGGCGGCGGCCTCTACGGAGGCCCCTCCAGGGCCGTGCGGATGACGACGGGCGACCGCATCGAGGCCGTCACCGACGCGAGCGCGCACAGCATGACCGTGTTCGTGAGCGGCAAGGAGGTCCGGTCCATCCCGGTGACCACCGGCAAGCCCGGCTACGCCACCCGCAACGGGGTCAAGGTGATCCTGGGCCGGGAATCCTTCGTACGCATGCGCGGCACCAGCATCGGCATCGCCGAGGGCAGCGCGGACTCCTACGACCTGCCCGTCCACTGGGCCACCCGGGTCACCTGGAGCGGTGAGTACGTGCACGCCGCGCCCTGGTCCGAGGGATCCCAGGGCGCGGAGAACGTCAGCCACGGCTGCACCGGCATGAGCACCGCCAACGCCAAGTGGTTCTTCGACACCGTGCACGTCGGCGACATCGTCAAGGTCGTGGGCAGCGCCGGCGCGACCATGACCCCGTTCGACAACGGCTTCGGCGACTGGAACATGGCCTGGGACGAATGGCGCAAGGGCAGTGCCCTCGTCGGAGGGAAGACCGGGAAGGCCGAGGGGAGCAGCCCTGCCGACGCGGCCCGCCTGCGCCCCGAGCTCTAGCCGCCCCCGGGCGCCCCCTCAGGCGTCCACGGCCTTCCGGGCGCGCAGCAGGCCTGCCAGGGCGTTGGCGAAGGCCCCCGGGTCCAGCGGGTGCGTCACGGCGGCGTCCGCTCGGCTCCAGGTGGCCAGCCAGGCGTCCTGCGGGCGGCCCATGAGCAGCAGCACGGGCGGGCAGCGGAACACCTCGTCCTTCAGCTGCCGGCACACCCCCATGCCGCCCGCGGGCGCCGTCTCGCCGTCCAGGACGCACACGTCCACGTGGTGCTCCTCCAGGGCCGTGAGCACGCCCGGGAGTGTCGCGCACTCCACGTACATGACCGGCGGCACGTCGGGGGCGGGCCGGCGCCCGGCGGCCAGCCGGACCTGCTCGCGGGTGTCCGCGTTGTCGCTGTAGACCAGCACGGTGGCCGTCGGCTGCATCGTTCCTCCAGGCTTGTGTTCGGCACAGCTGTGGATCTGACGTGGAGCTGATCGATGGCCGGACTCTACTCCGCGAACACCCGTCCGGAGGAGGGTCCGTCAGGCCCGCGAGGTGTCCCGGAACGTCCGGTTCCCCCCTTTGGGGGACCCGGGCACTGGGCCGTACGAGCAGCGCACATGCTCTTGACACACCGAACGGCACCCCCCGGAGTGAGCACGAGATAAGCGACCGACATAATGTCGGTCGTGGCGACTGCAACAGCAACAGATACCGGGCACGCACACCCGTCGGTCAATCGACCGAACCTCACCAGCGTCGGAACCATCATCTGGTTGAGTTCCGAGCTGATGTTCTTCGCGGCCCTCTTCGCGATGTACTTCACCCTGCGATCGGTGACGGGTACCGAGTTCTGGTCGGAAAAGGCGTCCGCGCTGAACCTGCCGTTCTCGGCGACCAACACCACGATCCTGGTGCTCTCCTCCCTCACCTGCCAGCTCGGCGTCTTCGCCGCCGAGCGCGGCGACGTGAAGAAGCTGCGCACGTGGTTCGTGATCACCTTCGTGATGGGTGCCATCTTCATCGGCGGCCAGGTCTTCGAGTACACCGAGCTGGTCAAGCACGAGGGCCTCTCGCTCTCCTCCGACCCGTACGGCTCGGTGTTCTACCTGACGACCGGCTTCCACGGCCTGCACGTGACGGGCGGTCTGATCGCCTTCCTGCTGGTCCTGGGCAGGACGTACGCGGCCAAGAGGTTCACCCACCACCAGGCGACGGCGGCCATCGTCGTGTCCTACTACTGGCACTTCGTCGACGTGGTGTGGATCGGCCTCTTCGCCACGATCTACTTGATCAAGTAATCGGTCCCGTCCCGCACCGGACCAACAGTCCAGATCGACGCAGAAGATCCTGACACCGGGGTAATCCGTGAAAAAGCTCTCCGCACGACGACGCCATCCGCTGGCGGCGGTCGTCGTCCTACTCTTCGCGCTGGCGGTAACTGGGGGGCTGTACGCCGCGTTCGCGCCGGCGGACACGGCCAAGGCCGATGAAACCGCCCAGTCCCTCGCCATCGAGGAGGGCAAGAAGCTCTATGCCGTGGGCTGCGCAAGCTGCCACGGCACCGGCGGTCAGGGCACCACCGACGGCCCGAGCCTCGTCGGCGTCGGCGCCGCGGCCGTCGACTTCCAGGTCGCCACCGGCCGCATGCCGCTCCAGCAGCAGGGTGCCCAGGCCCCCCGCAAGAAGGCGATCTACTCGCAGGCCGAGATCGACCAGCTCGCCGCGTACATCGCTTCGCTGGGTGCCGGCCCTGCGATCCCGACCAAGGATCAGTACAGCCCGGACGGCGCGGACATCGCGAAGGGCGGGGAGCTCTTCCGCACCAACTGCGCCCAGTGCCACAACTTCACCGGTAAGGGCGGCGCGCTTTCCAACGGCAAGTACGCCCCCACGCTTGAGGACGTCAACCCCAAGCACATCTACGAGGCCATGCAGACCGGCCCGCAGAACATGCCTTCCTTCCCCGACACGACGATGACGGAGAAGAACAAGAAGGACATCATCGCGTACCTCGACACGGTCAACAGCAGCAAGTCGGAGAGCCCGGGCGGCCTCGAGCTGGGCGGGCTCGGCCCCGTCAGCGAGGGTCTGTTCGCGTGGATCTTCGGACTGGGCGCGCTGATCGCAGTAGCCATCTGGGTCGCGGCCCACACCGCTAAGGCCAAGAAGTCATGAGTAGCCAAGACATTCCAGAAGAGAACCTGCCGAGCACGCAGGACGCGCACGGCGGCGCCGTGACGAAGACGGCCGGCGACCCGTTCGCCGACCCCGGCCTCCCGCCGCACGAGCCCCGCATCCAGGACATCGACGAGCAGGCCGCCAAGCGCTCCGAGCGCGTGGTCGCCTTCCTGTTCCTGCTCTCGATGCTGGCCACGGTCGGCTTCATCGCCTCCTACGTGACCCTCCCGGTCGACAAGAGCATCTACGTCTTCCCGATCGGTCACATCAGCGCCCTGAACTTCGCGCTGGGCATGACCCTCGCGGTGGCGCTGTTCTGCATCGGCGCGGGCGCGGTCCACTGGGCCCGCACCCTGATGTCGGACGTGGAGGTCGCCGACGAGCGGCACGCCATCGCCGCCGAGCCCGACGTCAAGGCCAAGGTCATGGCCGACTTCAAGCTGGGCGCAGAGGAGTCGGCCTTCGGCCGCCGCAAGCTGATCCGCAACACCATGTTCGGCGCGCTGGCCCTGGTGCCGCTCTCCGGCGTGGTGCTGCTGCGCGACCTCGGACCGCTTCCGGGCACCAAGCTCCGGAAGACCGCCTGGTCCGAGGGCAAGATGCTGATCAACCAGAACACGCTGCAGCCGCTGCGTCCCGAGGACATCCAGGTCGGCTCCCTCACCTTCGCCATGCCCGAGGGCATGAAGGAGGAGGACCACGACTTCCAGAAGGAGATCGCCAAGGCCGCCCTGATGATCGTCCGGCTCCGCCCGGAGAACATCAAGGACAAGCGCGAGCTCGACTGGTCCGCCGACGGCATCGTCGCGTTCTCCAAGATCTGCACCCACGTCGGCTGCCCGATCAGCCTCTACGAGCAGCAGACGCACCACGTGCTGTGCCCCTGCCACCAGTCCACCTTCGACCTTTCCGACGGCGGACGCGTGATCTTCGGCCCGGCCGGCCACGCCCTTCCGCAGCTGCGGATCAAGGTCAACGACAAGGGCTACCTTGAGGCCATGGGCGACTTCGCCGAGCCCGTCGGTCCTGCCTACTGGGAGCGCGGATGAGCACTACGACTACGAACCAATCCGGCGCTGCCGCGCCGGGCCGCCGCAAGGCGCCCGCAGGCGAGCGGGTCGCCGACTGGGCCGACGGCCGTCTGGGTATCTACACCCTGGCCAAGGCCAACATGCGGAAGATCTTCCCGGACCACTGGTCCTTCATGCTGGGTGAGGTCTGCCTCTACAGCTTCGTGATCATCATCCTCACGGGTGTGTATCTGACGCTGTTCTTCCACCCGAGCATGAACGAGGTCGTCTACCACGGCTCGTACGTGCCCATGCAGGGCATGCACATGTCCGAGGCGTTCAAGTCGACCCTCGACATCAGCTTCGACGTCCGTGGCGGTCTGCTCATCCGGCAGATCCACCACTGGGCCGCGCTGATCTTCCTCGCGGGCATGTTCGTGCACATGATGCGCGTGTTCTTCACCGGTGCGTTCCGCAAGCCGCGTGAGGTCAACTGGCTGTTCGGCTTCCTGCTGTTCGTCCTCGGCATGTTCACCGGCTTCACCGGTTACTCGCTCCCGGACGACCTGCTCTCCGGCACCGGTGTCCGCTTCATGGAGGGCGCGATCCTGTCCGTGCCGATCGTCGGCACGTACATCTCGATGTTCCTCTTCGGCGGCGAGTTCCCCGGCTCGGACTTCGTGCCGCGGTTCTTCTCCATCCACGTCCTGCTGCTGCCGGGCATCATGCTCGGTCTGCTGGTGGCCCACCTGATCCTGGTGATCTACCACAAGCACACGCAGTTCCCCGGCCCGGGCCGGACCAACAAGAACGTCGTCGGCCTCCCGCTGATGCCGGTCTACATGGCCAAGGCCGGTGGCTTCTTCTTCCTGGTCTTCGGCATCATCGCGGCCATCGCGGCGATCGCCTCGATCAACCCGATCTGGGCCATCGGCCCGTACCGCCCGGACCAGGTGTCCACCGGCGCCCAGCCCGACTGGTACATGGGCTTCGCCGAGGGTCTGATCCGTGTCATGCCGGGCTGGGAGATCAACCTGTGGGGCCACACGCTCGTCCTGGGCGTGTTCATCCCGCTGGTCATCTTCCCGCTGGTGCTCGGTGCGATCGCGGTCTGGCCGTTCATCGAGTCCTGGGTCACCGGTGACAAGCGCGAGCACCACCTGCTGGACCGCCCGCGCAACGCCCCGACGCGCACCGCGTTCGGTGCCGCCTGGATCGCCGCGTACTTCGTGATGCTGGTCGGTGGTGGAAACGACCTGTGGGCCACCCACTTCCACCTGTCGATCAACGCCATCACCTGGTTCGTCCGCATCGGCTTCTTCGTGATCCCGGTCCTGGTGTTCATCGCCACCCGCCGGATCTGCATGGGCCTGCAGCGCCGCGACAGGGACAAGGTGCTGCACGGACGCGAGTCCGGCATCATCAAGCGCCTGCCGCACGGTGAGTTCGTCGAGGTCCACGAGCCGCTCTCGCAGGAGCAGATGCACACCCTCACGGCGCACCACCAGCCGCAGCCGCTCGAGCTGGAGCCGGAGTACGACGAGAACGGCGTGGCCCGCAAGGCCGGCGCCGGCCAGCGTCTCCGGGTGAAGCTCTCGAAGGGCTTCTACGGCGAGGGGACCCAGATCCCCAAGGCCACCGTGGAGGAGTACGAGGAGATCACGAGCGGCCACGGCCACCACTGATCCCCCGGATCGCCTCTGATCCACCCTGATCGCTGATCGCCACAGCGAGAGCCCCGTCCAGCGCATGGACGGGGCTCTTCGCTGTCTCCGGGGGTGGATAGGCTGGGCGGGCAGACCCCGGGACGAACCCGGCTCTCCGGACCGACCACCAGGAGCGTGGACCATGAACGTTGTGACCCCGGCAGGCGGCGACAGCGCGGTGGCCCCCTCCTGGCCGGGTCTCCTGGACGCCCTGCTCGCCGGCCGTGACCTCACCGTCGACGACGCCGCCTGGGCCATGGACCGGATCATGCGCGGCGAGGCCACCGGCGCGCAGATCGCGGGCTTCCTGGTCGCCCTGCGCGCCAAGGGCGAGACGGTCGCCGAGATCTCCGGCCTGGTGCGCACGATGTACGAGCACGCCCGGCTGATCGAGGTCCCCGGCCCCAGCGTGGACATCGTCGGCACCGGCGGCGACGGCGCCAAGACCGTCAATATCTCCACCATGTCCTCGATCGTCGTCGCCGGCACCGGCGTGAAGGTCGTCAAGCACGGCAACCGGGCGGCGTCCTCGGCCAGCGGCGCCTCGGACGTGCTGGAGAAGCTGGGCGTGAACCTCGACCTCGGCCCGCAGCGGGTGGTGGAGGTGGCCGAGGAGGCCGGCATCACCCTCTGCTTCGCGGTGAAGTTCCACCCGGCGCTGCGGCACGTGGCCGCGGCCCGGCGCGAGCTCGGCATCCGGACCGTCTTCAACGTGCTCGGCCCGCTGACCAACCCCGCGAAGGTACGGGCCCAGGCCACGGGCGTCGCGGACGCCCGGATGGCCCCGATCCTCGCCGGGGTGCTCGCCGAGCGCGGCTCCTCGGCGCTGGTCTTCCGCGGCGACGACGGTCTCGACGAGCTGACCACGACCGCCACGTCGAAGGTGTGGGTGGTCTCCGGCGGACGGGTCCGCGAGGAGTCTTTCGACCCGCGGGACGTGGGGATCGGCCTGGTGCCGGTGGAGGCGCTGCGGGGTGGCGACGCGTCCTACAACGCCGATGTCGCGCGGCGTCTGCTCGCGGGCGAGCCGGGGCCGGTGCGGGACGCCGTGCTCCTCAACTCGGCCGCGGCGCTGGTGGCGTTGGCGCCGACGGAGGAGCCGCTGGCGGAGCAGATCCGGGGCGGGCTGGTGCGGGCTGCGGAGTCCATCGACTCCGGGGCGGCCCGGCGGGTGCTCGACCGGTGGGCGCTGGCGAGCAACGCGTAGCGCTGCGAAGGAGTGGTGCGGTGAAGGGGCGTCCGTGATCCGGACGCCCCTTCCCGGCCGGCGATCAGCTGTGCCATACTCTCCGCCAAGGTCACGAGTGACAGCGACACGGCCCCGGCCCGCTGTCCGGCAACCCTCCTTCCGTGGCGGGGTGCCCCGGGTGATGACCAGGTCGCAGGCAGCGAGGTCTGCGGCAAGCGCGGGTCCCTCGCCAGGGATCCTGGTTGTCGAGGGAGTTCCTTCCGTGGTTCAGCGAATGCGTTAGGGCTCGAAGAGCCCCTTTTCCCGCACCCCCTTCCCTTTCCCGCGCCCGTCGCGCGGTGGAATTCGCCTGCCTTTTTACGGGAGTTCGCCATGTCTGTCCCCACCCTTGCCTCCGACCGGTCCGTTTGCACCCCCCTGCCCGTTCTCGGGTGTGATGTCCGGGTCCCGCTGGTGACCGGCGGAGAGGTGACCTACGCCGCGCTGGACTACGCGGCCAGCGCCCCCGCCCTGCAGCGGGTGTGGGACGACGTGGCGGCGTACGCGCCCTACTACGGCAGCGTGCACCGCGGCGCGGGCTACCTCTCGCAGCTGTCGACGGAGCTGTTCGAGAACAGCCGGGCGGACGTCGCCGCGTTCCTCGGCTGCCGGGACGGCGACCAGGTCCTCTTCACCCGGTCGACCACCGACTCGCTCAACCTGCTCGCGGCCGTACTCCCCGCCGGGACGCGCGTGTTCGTCTTCGAGACCGAGCACCACGCGGCGCTGCTGCCCTGGGAGCGGCGCGCGGACGTCGAGGTGACCTACCTCGACGCGCCCCGCACCCCCGGGCAGGCGGTCGAGACGCTCGAGCAGGCGCTCGCGGCCCGCGAGCCCTACGGGCCCGCGCTGGTGTGCGTGACCGGTGCGTCCAACGTGACCGGTGAGCTGTGGCCCGTACGGGAGCTGGCCGCCGCCGCGCACGCCCACGGCGCGCGGATCGTCGTGGACGCGGCCCAGCTCGTCCCCCACCAGCGGGTGGACATCGCGGAACTGGACGCCGACTGGGTCGCCTTCTCCGGGCACAAGCTGTACGCGCCCTTCGGCGCCGGCGTGCTGGCCGGCCGGGCGGACTGGCTCCGGGACGCCGAGCCCTACCTGGCGGGCGGGGGCGCGAGCCGGCGCGTCGCCCGGGGCGCCTCCGGCGAGGTGGAGGTCGACTGGCACGACGGGGTCGCCCGGCACGAGGCCGGCTCGCCCAACGTCATCGGGGCCTACGCCATCGCGTCCGCGTGCAAGGCGCTCACCGAGGCCGGCTTCGACCGGCTCGCGGAGCGGGAGCGGCAGCTGATCACCGTGGTGCGGGAGGGGCTGGCGGCGGTGCCGGGGGTGCGGGTGCTCTCGCTCTTCGGGCCCGGCGCCCCGAGCGTGGGCGTCCTGTCCTTCACCGTCGACGGCTGGAACAGCTCGCACTTCGCGGCGGCGCTCTCCGCGGAGTACGGCATCGGCGTCCGCGACGGCCTCTTCTGCGCGCACCCGCTGGTGCGGACGCTGGTGGGCGCGGACTCCTCCGCCGAGGGGGAGTGCGGTGCGCCCGACGAGGGTGCGCCCCTGAACGCGATCCGCGTCAGCTTCGGCGCCGGCACGCCGGACGAGCACGTGGAGCGCTTCGTGACGGCGGTGGCCGAACTCGTCCGCCACGGAGCGAAGTGGTCCTACCGGACCGAGGGCGGACGCTGCGTCCCCGCCTGACGGCGCCTGCCGGATCCACGGGTTGCGCCCGGCCCGGCACCGCCGGGCAAGCCCGTCGTGGCTGATCGCCGCTGCGGCGGAAGTGATGTGCCTGCGGCAAGAGGGTCTGCCGGCCGGGCGGCGGTGCCGTGCCCGGCGCAACCGTGGAGCCCGCTACGCGCCGTCAGGCGCTACGCGTCCAGTCCGATCGCGAACGCCGCCTCCAGGTCGTGCTGGGAGTACGTGCGGAACGCGATGTGCGTCTCCGTCGAGGCGACGCCCGGGACCTTGCTGATCCTGCCCGGGATGACGTCCGCGAGGTCGTCGTGCCGGGCCACCCGCACCATGGCGATCAGATCGTGCGCACCCGTCACCGAGTACACCTCGCTCACGCCCTCGATCGCGGCGATCTGCTCGGCGATCTCGGGGATCCGGTCGACGTCGGTCTTGATCAGCACGATCGAAGTGATCACTGCGGGCTCCTATCGGGGGTCGGGGGGCAGCCCCGCCTTCACTCTAGTCGCACGGCCGTACCTCGCCCACGCGTACAGGAAGCCCAGCGCGAAGCCCACGACGTGGGCGAGGTAGGCGACGCCGGGGCGGTCGCCGGCCGCGCGGGCGGCCACCCACTGCAGGGCGAACCAGAAGAGCAGCACGGCCCAGGCGGGGAACCGCAGCGGCAGGAAGAAGAGGAACGGGAAGAGACTGGTGACGCGGGCCCGGGGGAAGAGGTAGAGGAAGGCTCCGAGGACCCCGGAGATCGCGCCGGAGGCGCCGACGAGCGTGCGGTCGGAGGCGGCGTGCGCGGCCGCGTAGCCGAGCAGGGCGAGCACCCCGGCGGCGAGGTAGAAGAGGACGAAGGGGCCGCGTCCCATCCGGTTTTCGGCCATGGCGCCGAAGACGTAGAGGAAGAGCATGTTCCCGAGCAGATGCAGCCAGTTGCCGTGCACGAAGAGCGCGGTGAGCGGGGTGATCAGCTCCGCCGGCGGCCCGTGCCAGAGCTTCTCGGGCACCACGCCCCAGCGCTCGAAGTAGGCGCTCTGGGCGGCGAGGAGGTTGCTGCCGCTGCCGTGGCCGGCCAGGGGTGCGGTGAGCTCCGCCGCGGGGCCCAGGAGGAACACCGCGCAGCAGGCGCCGATGAGGGCGTAGGTGACCAGGGGGACCGGCGGGGGGATCCCGTCGTGGCCCCCGTGCGCCGCCGTCCCGGCTGCCTTCCCGTCCTTTCCCAACATGAGCAGATCATGACGTACCGGCAGCAAAGCGCACAGAGTGCCTCGCCGGGCCGGTGAAGCGGGCCCGCACTCCGCGCCGCATGACCATCAGGCCGTAGGGTTACGGGAAGCACACCCGCAGTTCGATGGACTTGATGAGGACGGACGACACGATGGGCGTTCCCCAGCCGACAGCCGGGACCCGGTGGCGCTGCGCTCTGTGCGGCAATCTCACCCGGTTCGATGTGACGCGTACGACCAAAGCCGTGGAATTCGTCCATCTCGACCTCTCCGGCGAGCCGAGCGTGGAGGAACGCGAGGTGGTCAGTGAGACGATCGAGTCCGTGCGTTGCCGCTGGTGCAACGCGGTCGACCAGGTCGAGCTGGTGGACCGGCCGGGCGCGAAGGCCTGAAGAACGGGAGCGGTGAGCGGTGGTGGAGCACACGGGTGGCGCGGAGGCGGCCGGTGGACCTGGTGACACCGGTGGGACCGACGGCGCTGCCGAGGTGCTCGACCGTCCGTTGCCGGAAGGCGTGCGGCGCCGGGTCATCGGCCTGGTGGCGGAGGCGTTCGGCGGCCTGACCGTGGCCGAACTCCCTGCGGCGCTGCGGCAGTACGCCCGGTTCACACCGAGCCGGCGGGCCAAGTTCGCGGGCAACGCGATGGCGGCGGCGGTGGAGAACGACCCCGCGTTCCGTCAGCGCATCTCGGCCCGGCTGCGCGAGACGGGCTCCGAGCTCGCCGAGGCGCTGGACGCGGGTTCGCCGCCGGCGGCCGCCGATCCGGAGGACGTGGCCGCGATGGCCTACGTGCTGCGGCCCACGGGCTGGGTCAAGCTCGTGACGGCGGCC
>NZ_JBAMDC010000206.1:0-12000 GCF_036961605.1 Streptomyces sp. KLMMK | reverse complement strand
GACCGCGGCGCCCGCGCGTACCTGCGCGAGCACGCCGCGGCCGTGACGCTCGTGGAGTGCGGGGATGTGGCGGGTCCGGAGGACGTCGACACCCCGGAGGACCTGCGGCTGCTGGACTGAGGCCACCCGCCGAAAACCGCCGTCCGGCACCACCGCCCTGCCCTCGCCCCATTGAACTTCCACCATGAGGAAACTAGCCTCCGGAAAACAACCACTGCAGAGGGAGTGACCAACCCATGTCCGCACCAGCTCCGTCCTCCCCGGCCACCGTCACCGCCCGGCGCCTGGAGCGGCAGGAGGAGGTCCTCACGGAGCCCGCGCTCGCCTTCGTCGCCGAGCTGCACCGCCGCTTCACGCCCCGCCGCGACGAACTCCTCGCCCTCCGGGCGGAGCGCCGCGCCGAGATCGCCCGCACCGGCACGCTCGGCTTCCTCCCCGAAACCCGCGCCGTCCGTGAGGACCCCTCCTGGCGCGTCGCCCCCGCGCCGCCCGCCCTGGAGGACCGCCGGGTGGAGATCACCGGCCCGGCGGACCGCAGGATGACGGTCAACGCCCTCAACTCCGGCGCCCGCGTGTGGCTCGCGGACTTCGAGGACGCCTCCGCGCCCACGTGGGAGAACGTCGTCCTGGGCCAGCTCAGTCTGATCGACGCCTTCGAGCGGCGCATCGACTTCACCGACGCCCGGGGCAAGGCGTACGCGCTGCGGCCTGCCGGCGAGCTCGCGACCGTCGTCGTCCGCCCGCGCGGCTGGCACCTGGACGAGCGCCACGTCACCGTGGACGGCCGCCCCGTGCCCGGCGCCCTGGTCGACTTCGGCCTGTACTTCTTCCACAACGCCCACCGCCTGCTCGGCCTCGGCAAGGGCCCGTACTTCTACCTCCCGAAGACCGAGTCGCACCTGGAGGCCCGTCTCTGGAACGACGTCTTCGTCTTCGCCCAGGAGTACGCGGGCCTGCCGCGGGGGACCGTCCGCGCCACCGTGCTGATCGAGACGATCACCGCCGCGTACGAGATGGAGGAGATCCTCTACGAGCTCCGCGACCACGCCTCCGGCCTCAACGCCGGCCGCTGGGACTACCTCTTCTCCCTCATCAAGAACTTCCGCGACGGCGGCGCCCGGTTCGTGCTGCCCGACCGCAACGCCGTGACGATGACGGCCCCGTTCATGCGCGCCTACACCGATCTCCTGGTGCGCACGTGCCACCGGCGCGGCGCGCACGCCATCGGCGGGATGGCCGCGTTCATCCCCTCGCGCAAGGACCCGGCGGTCAACGAGGCCGCGTTCGAGAAGGTCCGGGCCGACAAGGACCGCGAGGCGCGGGACGGCTTCGACGGTTCGTGGGTCGCCCACCCCGACCTGGTTCCCGTCGCCCGCGCCTCCTTCGACGCGGTCCTCGGAGACCGTCCGCACCAGAAGGACCGGCTGCGCGAGGACGTCCGTGTGACGGCCGATCAGCTCATCGCCGTGGACTCGCTCGACGCCCGCCCGACCTCGGCGGGCCTGCGCAACGCCGTGGCCGTCGGCACGCGCTACATCGAGGCGTGGCTGCGCGGCCTGGGCGCCGTCGCCATCTTCAACCTGATGGAGGACGCGGCCACCGCCGAGATCTCGCGCTCGCAGATCTGGCAGTGGACCGCCGCCGGGGTCGTCCTCGACGACGGCGAGAAGGTCACGGCCGGTCTCGTCCGCGCGGTCGCCGCCGAGGAGCTCGCCGCGATCCGCGAGGCGGAGGGCGAGGAGACGTTCGCGGCCGGCAAGTGGCAGCAGGCCCACGACCTGCTGCTGAAGGTCGCCCTGGACGAGGACTACGCGGAGTTCCTCACGCTGCCCGCCTACGAGCTGCTGGACTGATGCCTCACACCACGGCGCCCAGCGCGACGAAGCCGCAGATCAGCACCGACAGGAGCACCAGCAGCGGCCAGACGAAGCGCAAGTACTTGTCGTAGCCGACCTTCGCCAGCGCCACCCCGCCCATGACGACGGCGGTCGTCGGCACCCACAGGTTCATCACGCCGCTCGCCGACTGCCAGGCCGTGACCACCACGGAGCGCGGGACGCCCGCGAAGTCGGCGAGCGGGGCGAGGACGGGCATGGCGAGGGTGGCGTGGCCGGAGGTCGAGGGGATGAGGAAGGCCAGCGGGAGGTTGATGACGTAGACGAGGATCGCGAAGACCACGGGGGGCGTGCCGGAGACGGTGCTCTCGACGGCGTGCAGCACCGTGTCGATGATCTTCGCGTTCGTCATCACCACGGTGACGCCGCGGGCGAGGACGATGACCAGGGCGGGGGCGATGAAGTCGGCCGCGCCCTGCACGACCGTGGCGCTCAGCCGCTGCTCGCCCAGCCGGGCCAGCAGCCCGACCAGCAGGGCGGCGACGATGAACAGCGCCGCCAGCTGGGCGAAGGACCAGCCCAGCTCCCACGGGTAGGGGGTGGCGTCGGCCACGCCGGTCAGGGCGCTCGCCCAGGGGATCACCGAGAAGATCATGAAGGCGAAGACCAGGACCACCGCCACGAGGACGAGCTTGTGCAGCCCGGTCAGCTCCGGCGGCTCCGCGGCGGCCTCCGCCGCCAGTTCCCGGTCCCCCGGCAGGAAGCCCGTCAGGGAGCGGTCCGGGACGGTGCGCACCCGGTGCGCGTACCGCAGGACGTAGCCGATGGTGACGGCCGTCAGGACGATCCACATGGCGAAGCGCAGGGCGATGCCGTCGCCCAGCGAGACGTCGGCGGCCGAGGAGGCCACGCCCGTGGAGAAGGGGTTGACGGTCGAGGCGAGCACGCCGATGCCCGCGCCGAGGATGATCGTGCCCGTGGCGACCATCCGGTCGTAGCCGAGCGCGAGCATGAGGGGCACGATCAGCCCGTAGAAGCCGAGGGTCTCCTCGGCGAAGCCCTCGACGGTGCCCAGCAGCGAGAAGACGGTCATCACGCCGGCGATCAGCAGGGCGCCGCGCGTGCGCAGCCGGTGGGCGAGGCGCTCGATGCCGCGGTCCAGGGCGCCGGTGGCGAAGACGACGGTGATGAACGCGCCGATCGCGAGGACGAAGAGGAAGACGCCCGCGCTGCCGTAGAGCGCGCCGATCGCGTCGGGGGCCACCTCGCCGGTGACGGAGTCGCGGATGCCGTAGAGGCCGTTGACGGGGGCGAGGAAGAGGTCGCCGAGCCGGTGCACGAAGCCGCCCGGCGCGGCCTCCTGGTGGTAGGTGCCCTGAACGGGGCGGCCCTCGTCGTTGTACTGGTAGGTGCCGGCGGGGATGACGAAGGTCAGGAACCAGACGGCGATCGTCACGGCCGCGAGGACGGTCAGCGCGCTGGGGAAGACGAAGCCCCGGCGCCCGCCCGGCGCTTCGGACCCGCCGGGTGCGTCAGGCCCGCCGGGTGCTTCGGGCCCGCCGGGTGCTGCGTCCTCGGCTTCCGCGTCCACGACGGAACCCCTCTCCGCGCTGAGGGTGGTCAATTTGACCTTATTGTCGCGAAACGCGGTGTCCGGCCCTAGTCGCCACGCACGGGTGACGGTGACGGCTCCGGCGACGGCCCCGGTGACGCCTCGTCACGTCGCCGCTTCCCCAGGTGGTTGAAGGCGAGGTTGAGCACCACCGCGGTCAGGCAGCCCGCGCTCACCCCCGAGTCCAGGAGCGTCCGCAGCGTCTCGGGGACGCCGGCGCCGTCGTAGAACGTCCGCGAGACCACGGGTATCGTGCCGATGCCCAGCGAGGCCGCCGCCACCAGCAGGTTGTCCCCCTTGTCGAGACCGGCGCCGATCAGGACCTGGATGCCGCTGGCCGCGACCGTGCCGAACAGCACGATCCCCGCCCCGCCCAGCACCGGTCGCGGCACGACCGCGATGAGCGAGGCGAAGACGGGGCTCAGACCGAGCAGGACGAACATCGCCCCGCACGCGGCGACCACGAAGCGGCTGCGCACCCGGGTGATCGCCACCAGGCCGATGTTCTGCGCGAACGCGCTGTTGGCGAAGCCGTTGAAGACCGGGCTGACGGCGGTGCCGAGCGTGTCCGCGCGCAGGCCGCGCGCGATGGTCCGCTCGTCCGCCGGGCGGCCCACCACCTGGCCGAGCGCCAGCATGTCGGCGGTGCTCTCCGTCATGCACACCAGCATGAGCACGCACATCGACACGATCGCCGGGAACGTGAACTGCGGGGCCCCGAAGTGGAACGGCGACGGGAAGCCGACGAGGCGGGCGTGCGCGGCGGGCCCGAAGTCGACCGCCCCCACGGGGACGGCGATCAGCGTGCCCGCCGCCAGCCCCAGCAGGATCGCGATCTGCCGCAGGAAACCCCGCAGTACGCGGCGCAGCACGAGGACGATCACGAGGGTGGCCGCGGCCAGCCCCAGCCCGGTCGCGGTGGCCGGCCGGCCGGGGTCGCCGCCGCCCTGGATCCAGCCGAAGGCCACCGGCAGGAGGGTCAGGCCGATGAGGGTGATGACGGTGCCGCTCACCAGCGGCGGGAAGAAGCGGACGAGCTTGCAGAACCAGGGCGCCAGGACGAAGCCCAGGGCCCCGGCCACCATCACGGCGCCGAAGATGACGGGCAGGGCGTCGCTCTTGTCGGCCTGGGCGTCGGCCACGGCGATCATGGGTGCGACGCCCGCGAACGAGACCCCGTTGACGAAGGGCATCCGCGCCCCGACCTTCCAGAATCCGATGGTCTGGAGCAGGGTCGCCACGCCCGCCGTGAAGAGGGCCGCGCCCACGAGGAAGGTCGTCCGGGCCGGGGAGAGCCCGAGGTACGCGCCGAGGACCAGGGGCGGGGCGACGACGCCGGCGTAGCTGGCGGCCACGTGCTGCAGCCCGCCGGCCAGCAGCCGCCCCGGCCGGAGCACCTCGTCGACCGGGTGAACGGCACCCTCGGTGCGGGTGCCCTCGGCTTCGTCCAGGGCCACGACGTGCCTCCTTCGCTCGCGCTTGCGGCGGGGTGGGGTGACCGGCCGGGCGCAGGGCCGGGCGGACACAGAGCCGGCCGGGCGCAGGCCCTTGCGTCCGTCGCCGCGGAAGAAGGGACGCGGGCCCGGCCGAGGGCCGTCCCCCTCGGCCGGGGGTTCAGGTGGCGGCGGCGATCCGGGCCAGGCGGCGGGACTGCTCGCGCGCGCCGCGGGCCACCTCGTCCTCGTCGACGGTCACGAGCCGGCCGTTCTCGACCACGGGCCGGCCGTTGACGAGGGACAGGGTGACGGGTGCGGGGGCGCCGAGGACGAGCGCGGCGACGGGGTCGGCGATGCTCGAGTGGCCGAGCCCGTCGAGCTTCCACAGCACCAGGTCGGCGAGCTTGCCGGGTTCCAGCGAGCCGATGCCGTCCGCCCGGCCGAGGACCTGCGCGCCGCCGTACGTGCCGAGCCGCAGCGCCTGACGGACATTCAGTGCCTTCTCCCCGCCGGCCAGCCGGTGGACGAGCAGGGCGTTGCGCAGCTCGGTGTGCAGCTCGCCGGACTCGTTGGAAGCCGTGCCGTCGACGCCGAGGCCGACGGGGACGCCGGCCCGCAGGAGGTCGGGCACGCGGGCGGTGCCCGCCGCGATCCGGGCGTTGGAGGAGGGGCAGTGGGCGACGCCGGTGCCGGTGCGGGCGAAGGCCTCGATGTCGGCGTCGTCCATGTGGATGCAGTGGGCCATCCACACGTCGTCGCCGAGCCAGCCCGTGGACTCGAAGTAGTCCGTCGGGCCCATGCCGAACTTCTCCTTGCAGTACTGCTCCTCCTCGACGGTCTCGGAGCCGTGCGTGTGCAGGCGCACGCCCTTGCGGCGGGCGAGCACGGCGGCCTCGCGCAGCAGCTCGGTGGTGACGGAGAAGGGCGAGCAGGGCGCGACGCCGATGCGCAGCATGGAGTCGAAGGCGGGGTCGTGGTGGGTGTCGACGGCCTCCTCGGTGGCGGCGAGCGCGGCTTCGGTGGTCTCGACGGCGAAGTCGGGCGGCAGCCCGCCGTCGGAGGCGCCGAGGTCCATGGAGCCGCGCGTGGGGTGGAAGCGGACGCCCGTCTCGCGGGCCGCGCGGATCTCGGCGCCGAGGAGGTCGCCGGCGCCCTTGGGGAAGACGTAGTGGTGGTCCATCGCGGTGGTGACGCCGCCGCGGGCCATCATCGCGAGGGAGCCGCGCGCGGCCGCGTACACCATGGGCTCGTCGATGCGGGCCCAGGTGGGGTAGAGGGCGACGAGCCAGTCGAAGAGGTTGCAGTCCTGGGCGAGGCCGCGGGTGAGCCACTGGTAGAAGTGGTGGTGGGTGTTGACCAGGCCGGGGGTGGCCAGGTGGCCGGTGCCGTCGACGCGGCGGACGACGCCGGTGAGGCCCTCGGGCGCGGGCCCTGGGCCCACGGATTCGATGCGGTTGCCGGCGACGACGACGTGGCCCGAGGCGTGCTCGGTGTCGTCGGCGTCGACGGTGGCGATCGCGCAGTTCTCGATGACGATGCGCTCGGTGAGGTGGTGCGCGGTGCCGTCGGCTGTTCCTGCGGGGGGTGCGGCCACGGTGAGTCCTCGCTGTCGCTTCACGGAAGGTTCGTCAGGTCCGGCGGCACGGCGGCCTGCGCGCCCTCGCGCAGGACGGTGGCCTCGATGAGGCCGTAGGGGCGGTCGGCCGCGTAGTAGACCTCGTTGTCGTTCTTGAGGCCGAACGGTGCGAGGTCGGCCAGGAAGTGGTGCTTGTTGGGGAGGGAGAGCCGGATCTCGTCGAT
The DNA here is from genome assembly GCF_036961605.1 of Streptomyces sp. KLMMK. Taxonomy (NCBI): domain Bacteria; kingdom Bacillati; phylum Actinomycetota; class Actinomycetes; order Kitasatosporales; family Streptomycetaceae; genus Streptomyces; species Streptomyces sp. KLMMK. The sequence goes on along the minus strand of NZ_JBAMDC010000206.1, from coordinate 5,317 downwards.
GCCGGGGCCGTGTTCGACGGCGCGTGAGCCCATGGCGTAGAGGGTCTGCTGCAGGGACAGGGAGTAGGTCTCGGCGAAGGCGGCCAGCAGGTGGCCGCGGGTCCGCTCCCAATTGCCGTCCCAGTCGGGCGGGGCGGCCCCCTCACTGCCGTCGCCCTCGCCCTCGCCCTCGGCGCCGCCGCCGTCCCAGGCGTACCGCCAGCAGGCGTTGACCTCGGTGGCGAGGATCCGGTCGCGGGTCTCGGGAAGGGTGGTGTAGCGGTCCTTGACGTAGCCGTGGAACTCGGAGTCGGTGGTATTCATGACCGTGAGGCCCTTGAGGCCGGAGAGGACCTGCCACCGCCCGCCCGCGCCGTCGAAGGTGACCTGCGCGGTACGGGTCTCCCGGCCGCTGCGGACGAAGGAGTGCCCGGCCGGGCCGGGCGTGGGGATACGGTCCCAGGCGTACTCCTCGACGCGGACCCGGGCGGTGCGGATCGACTCCTGGCCGGTGACGAAGTGGCGTGCCAGCCGCGCGGCGAAGTCCTCGGGCGAGGCCACCCCGTACTCCTTGGCGAAGGCGAACACGGTGTTCTTGGTGGTGTCCGTCGGCAGGACGCGGGCGTTGGAGCCGGAGAGGTGGACGTCGTCCATGGCACCGGAGAGGGCTATGGAGACGTTGAGGTCCCTGATGTGGTGGACGGGCCCGTCGCGGGTGACCCGCACGACGCGGGTTTCGGCTTTGCCGTACTGGTTCTGGCCGAGAACGGTGGGCATGTGTGCTAGCTCCCTCGGTACACGGAATAGCCGAACGGACTGAGCAGCAGCGGTACGTGGTGGTGCTCGCCCGGCGCGACGGCGAAGGCCACCGCCACCTCCGGGAAGAACGCTTCCCGCCCGGCGGTCCCCCGGGCGGCGTACGGTCCCACGTCGAACCGGAGCCGTACGTGGGTCGTGCCCCGCGGCGGCGCCGGGAGCCCCCGGCAGCGCCCGTCCGCGTCCGTCACCGAGGTGCCGCACGCCGTCCAGGGCCCCTCGGCTCCGCTCCGTGCGGACAGTTCGACGTCGACGCCCTCGGCGGGGCGGCCGGCGGCCGTGTCCAGGACGTGCGTGGACACGGACGCGGGCTCGGAGGCGGGCTCGGGCTCTGGCTCTGGCTCGGACGCGTCGGAGACGCCCGGTGCGGCGGCGCTCATGGGCGGGCTCCTTCCTGCTCGGGAGCGGACGGGCCGGCCGGGTCCTCCAGCAGCCGGGCCAGCCGGATGCGATTGATCCTGCCGAGTTCCTCCCGCACGATCTCGCGTTCGCGTTCCGGCGTGTTGCCGACGCGGTGGCGGATCGCGTCGAGCATGCGTGCGGCGCCGAGGCCGGTGGCGCAGATCAGGAAGACGTGCCCGAACTTCTCCTGGTAGGCCAGGTTGAGTGCGCGCATCTCGGCGCGGAGCCCGGGAGGGGCCTGCGCCATGCCGCGCTGCTCGCGGGCGGAGACGGGATCGCCCGGCGCCGGACGCCCGATCGCCGGGTGCGCCGCCATGGCCTCGGCCAGCCCGCCCGCGGTCAGTGCGGCCGTCGCCGCGTCACTTGCGGCGTAGAGCGCTTCGGCCGTGGGGTAGGGGCGCCGGCCGAGGACCGTGTCCACCCATGCGCCGGCGGCACAGATCTCGTGCAGCGCCGCGCGGGCCGCGCCGTCGCCGGACGCGTTGAACCGGGTGAGACCCGGCGTCGGACTCGAAGACACGGGCGCCTCCGTGGTGGGGACGGGCTGCGCATGGCTGTCGGGCTGCGCATAGCTAACGCCCCTCGGAACGCCGCGTCAACAGTTTGTTGAAGAACTCGGCTCCCGTGTCCGGCGCCCGGGCCGGGGATCCGAGGCGTCCAGGGCGGCGCAGAGCCAGTCGTGGGCGGCGCCGGGGGTCGGCTCCCGCGGGCCGGACGGCGGGGAGGTCAGTTCGGCGACGAGCTGCCAGTAGTGGTCGATGCGGGGCTCCGCGGCGAGCTGGACGCCGAGCCGGCGGCGGAAGGCGGCCGTGTCCCGGGTGCCGCGGGCGCGGGCGTGGGCGGAGACGAAGCAGTCGAGCGCCTCGCCCGGGTGCGGCGGCCGCTGCGCCCGCAGGTCCGGCGACGCCAGCGCGAACGCCTCGCGGAGGCCGTCGTAGAGCACGGCGGGGCGGTAGCCCTCGCCGCTCCGGTGGACCTCGGGCTGACCGCGGTCGTCGCCCGTGCAGGGGCCGGAGGTGAAGGCGTGCAGCCGGGCGAAGGCCAGGACCTGGGCCGGGGTCGGGTCGTCGGGCGGCTGCGGCACCGCTTCGTCGACGATCGCGGCGACCAGCCGGGCCGGGAGCCGCGGGGGCAGCCAGCGCCGCCAGAAGCCCGCCATCGCGGCCGTGCTGGGCGGGGTGGACATGCTCCCCACCAGGCGCAGCCGCTCGGCGCGCTCCCCGGGCGGGCAGTCCTGCAGCAGCCGGAGGGCGGCCTCCCGCCAGCGCAGGACCGTCAGCTGCGAGCCGAGTTCCCGCAGCTTGCCCGCCACGACGTCCTCCAGCGCGTCGTCCCGTTCGAGGACGCGGCCGACGTCCGGGACCGGCACGTCGAGCGTGCGCAGGGAGCGGATCAGGCGGAGCCGGTCGAGCGCCTCGGGGCCGTACCGGCGGTGGCCGCCGCCGCTGCGGGCGGCTTCGGGCAGCAGGCCGCGGTCGGAGTAGAAGCGGACGGTCTTGACGGTGGCGCCCGCGCGCTCGGCGAGCTCTCCGATGCTCCACGTGACGTCGGGGGACACGGCTCGACCCTCCCTCGGGCCTCGGGGAGCTCCTACCGTACCGGCGGGTACGGACGGCGCTCGCGGCCGGGGCCGTGGTTCGGGCCCACGGTCGGAGCCCGCGGTTCGGGCTCGCCGGTCCCCCGCCGGTCGGGCCCGCCGGCCGGCAGCTCTACCGGGAGCCTCCGGAACCGCCCTCGCGGTTCAGGTAGTTGTAGACCGTGAAGCGGCTGACGCCGAGCGCCGCGGCGACGGTCTCCACGCCGTGCCGCAGGGAGAAGGCGCCGCGCTCCTCCAGCGTGCGCACCACCGACTGCTTGGTCCTGCGGTCGAGTTCGGCCAGGGGCATGCCGTGACGGCGCTCCAGGTCGGCCAGGATGTGGTCGAGCGAGGCGGACAGGCGCGGCAGCCTCACGGCGACGACCTCGCGCCCCTCCCAGGACAGCATCACGTCGTCCGCCGCGGCCTGTTCGGGATCGACCATCTCGCCGCCCATGGCGTCGACCAGCGGCGCGACCGCGGCGCGGAGGGGGTGCGCGGCCGCCTCCTCCGTCACGGCGCCCCCTTCTCGTCGCCGTCCTGACCCTCGACCACGCTGACCTGCAGCGACACCCGCGTGGCGCCGGCTCGCAGCGACGTGCTCAGCACCTGCTGCACGGCGGCGAGCACGGCTTCGCCGCCGCCCTCCGCGGAGTTCCCGAAGGGGCCGACGTCCACGGCGTCGAGGCCGGCGCCCTGCAGGGCGTCCCGGGCGGCCTCGGCGTGGGGCGGCACCCGGTCGAGATCGAACGGTTCGGTCGTGAACTCCACTCGCAATCGCACGGTGGCCAACCTACCCGCCTTGACAGAGGCGGGGAACGGCAGCAGGATTCCGTATAACAGAAGTTAACTTCCACATTACGGAAGGATGGTGGGACGGGATGCCTCTCCCCCGACACCGCTTCTCCGTCAGCCTCTCGATGCTCTTCACCGAACTGCCCCTCCTGGAACGGCCCGCGGCGGCCGCGGAGGCGGGCTTCCGCGCCGTCGAGATGTGGTGGCCCTGGCCCGCGACGCCCACGCCGGAGGCCCGCGAACTGGACGCGCTGCGCGGGGCGCTGCGGGACGCCGGTACGCAACTGGTCTGCCTGAACTTCTACGCCGGGCGGCTGCCCGGGCCCGACCGGGGGGCGCTCTCGCTGCCGGGGGCGGAATCCGGCCGCTTCCGCGCCAACGTCGGCGTCGCGGCGGACTTCGCGGCCTCGCTGGGGTGCACGGCGCTCAACGCCCTGTACGGCAACCGCGTCGCGGGCGCGGATGCCGGGGCCCAGGACGCGCTCGCCCTGGACAACCTCGTCCTGGCTGCGCGGGCCGCAGACCGGGTCGGCGCAACGCTCCTGATCGAGGCGCTCAACCCCGTGGAGTCCCCCGCATACCCGGTCACCGGCTCGGCGCGCGCCGTGGAGCTCGCGGCAAGGGTCAACGAGATCTCGGGGCTCGGCAACGCCCGGTTCCTGATGGACCTCTACCACGTGGCGATGGCGGGCGAGGACCCGTCCGCGGTCGTCACTGCGTACGCGCCCTCCCACACGGGCCACGTCCAACTCGCGGACGCCCCGGGCCGGGGCGAACCGGGCACGGGGACGCTGGACGTCCCCGTGCTGCTGAAACGGCTCGAACAGGCCGGGTACGACGGCTGGCTGGGCCTGGAATACCGCCCGTCCGGCCCGAGCGGGGGCGCCTTCGGCTGGCTGGACGGGGCGCGGTGACGGTTCCCGGGCGGCCCGGGCGCTGCGGGTGCCCGTCCCCCTGACGGCAGTCCCCCTCCTCTCTCCCGAAAGGAAACGCCATGCCCTCTCCCTCCTCCTCTCTCCCCCGCGTCGCGTGGATCGGTCTCGGGATCATGGGGCTGCCCATGGCTTCGAACCTGCTCAAGGCCGGGTACGAGGTCACCGGCCACACGCTCGAACCGGCCGGGCTCGAACGCCTCGCGGCCGTGGGCGGGACGCCCGCCGGCTCCGTCGCAGCGGCCGTCCGCGGCGCCGGCGTCGTCGTCACCATGCTTCCCGACTCACCGGAGGTGGAGGCCGTGGCGTACGGCGAGGGCGGCGTCCTCGCGCACGCCGCGCGCGGCACGTTGTTCGTCGACATGTCCTCCGTCACCCCCCGGACGTCCGTCGGACTCGCGGAGGCCGCCGCCGGCAAGGGCATCCGTGTCCTGGACGCGCCCGTGTCCGGCGGCGAGGCCGGTGCCGTCGAGGGCGTGCTGTCGATCATGGCGGGCGGGGAGCGGGCCGACTTCGAGCGGGCCCTGCCGCTCTTCCGCGCCCTCGGCACGACGGTCGTCCTGTGCGGCCCGCACGGGGCCGGCCAGACCGTGAAGGCCGCCAACCAGCTGATCGTGGCCGCGAACATCCAGGCGTGCGCCGAGGCCGTGGTCTTCCTGGAGAAGTCCGGCGTGGACCTGGAGGCCGCGCTGGACGTCCTCGGCGGCGGGCTGGCCGGCTCCGCCGTGCTCAGCCGCAAGCGGCACAACTTCCTCTCCCGGCACCATCCGCCGGGCTTCCGGATCGACCTGCACCACAAGGACATGGGCATCGTCAC
>NZ_JBAMDC010000205.1:0-12027 GCF_036961605.1 Streptomyces sp. KLMMK | reverse complement strand
GAGGTCCGGGCCGAGGCCCCTGCCGAGGTCCTTGCCGAAGTTTTTACCCGGGCCGCCCAGCCCTGCCGACTCGCCGCGCAGCCCGTCGCCCGCCCCCGGGTGTTTCCCGGGGTGCTCGCCCCGCACCGACTCCGGGCCCGGCAGACCCACGGGGCCGGCGGTGGCGGCGGCCAGCGGCAGCACGACGGCCAGCGCCACGGCGCTCGCCAGCGCGACCATGCGGAGGTTGGCACCCCGCGGCTCGCCGCCCCGGCCGGTTTCCGCGGCAGTCCCGCCGGGTTCGGCGAGGGGCCCGCCGGCCTGCGCAAGGGACCCATCGGATTCCACGAGGGCTCCGTCGGGCTCCGCGGGCACCCTCGACCCGCCGGACATACCGGATGTGCCGGACACTTCGGGCACACCGGATGCAGACGCACGCTCCATGGGGACCACCTGAGACTCGCCGCGCGGACGCTGAATGGATCGCGGGGACGGCTGGGACGGGCTCGGGACACCCCGGCCTCGGTTCGACCGGGCCCGGCCGGCATCGCCCGGCACAGGCCCTCACCCCTGAACATAGCGGTCAGGACAGGGCTCGCCCCGGGGCCGCGCGGTGGAATCCCGCAGAACTCGGACGGGCTTACACCCGTACGAGTGAGAGCGCGTGCGTCTCCCGTCCGTACGCGCTCTCCGTGTGCTCGTACCGGCGCCTCTCAGGAGCGCCCTGACCGCAGCCCTGCGGTCAGTAGGCCAGCCGGCTGCCGCCGCCCGGCGTGCCCGCGCTCTCCTCGACGAGGACGTCGACCAGAGCGGACACGTCCGGCAGCCACGGCGCGGTGGACCGGGTCGTACCTTCCCTACGCTCCGCGCGCTCCGTCCGGTCCCCGCGGAACGTACGGATCCCGCCACCCGAGGCGCCGTTGACAGATCCGGCCGGGCCACCCCGGCCGCCGGGCAGCGGCGCCCGCTCCCAGCGCACCCTGCCCGCCCCCGTGGGCGACGGCGGCAGGGCCACGAAACCGCCCTCCCCGTGGAAGAGCAGCGAACCGGGCACCCAGTCCTGGCGGTGGAGCAGCTCGCCCAGGACCTCCAGGGAGTAGGGGGCCACGAGCAGGGCCCAGCGGGTGGGGGTGGCGACCACGGGGCCCAGGCGGATGCCCGCGCGGTCGAAGGCCGCCAGAGCGCGCGCACCGGCGACCGCGGGCAGGCTCACCGCGCAGGGCGCACGGCCGCCCGTGGCGAGCACGACGGGTGCGTCGGGCCGGTCGGTCCACCACCAGCGGACCATACGGGCGTCCGTGGTGGCCGCCAGCAGCCCCGGGTCGAAGGGGTGCGCACCGGGGGCCGCGCAGTCGGGCTGCGGGCAGCTGCACCGGCGTACGCGCCCGCCGTCGGGCCGCAGGCCCACGCCGGGCAGCACGGGCCACTGCCATTCGGTGGCATAGGCCAGGGCCGCGGTGAGGACCGCGGACCGGTCGCCTCGCCTGAGCGAGAGCTTGCGTCGCCTTCCGAGGATCTCGCGCATGAGCGCTCGTTCCTTTCCGTAAACGCCGAAGTCGGGACCCCCGCCGGTGGCAGGGGCCGGATCACGCTGTTGGACTGCGTGCATGCAGTGCATGCACGCACTTCTGAACTGCCTTGCGACTGCCTTGCGGCCGCCTTGTGACTACCTCACAACTGCCTTGTGACTGCCTGGCGACTGCTCAGGGACTGCCTAGCGGTTTTGCGCGGCCGTACGGGTGGTACGGATGGAACTCGCTGCACTGCTGCGCCGAACGGGCCCACCGGCGCGCCGGAGCAGCCGGCCTGCGCACCGGCGTGCCACGGAAACCCGTAAGGCGCTGCAAGGTCCTGCACGACCCTGCACAGCCCTGCGCGGTCATTGCACGGCACTGCGGGACTGCCTACTGGAACTGCACCTGAACTGCACTCGGGCCGCGTCCGAACTCCATGGCACTACGGCCCGACATGGCGCGCCGCTCAACACGCCGGGGCTCTTTCCAAGCCGGCACACCACGTGGATCACTAGCCACTGCTTGTACAACGCAGCGCATCACGCCACGGGCCGAGCGTGAAACATGGCGGGGGGTGGCGCGCGTATGGCGCTTCGTGCCGAGCCTGTCGCCCCTCGCCTGCGGCATGGGTTTCCCCATCGCCCTCGGGTGCGGGCGCGGCCGTCGCCGGTTAAGACGCTCGGGCCCGCCGCCGGGTTCCGGGGCGGCCCCAACTGCCCCTGCCCTTCTTCGTGTACGTACCCACCGGTGTGGATATGACGCGCTGTCGAGCAACGTCAGTCGACCGCAAATCCATGGCCTCCGGACCATTTTCCGGCCAACTTTGAAACCCCATAGACACCACCAATCCCACCGGTTCAATGCTGGACATCTCCTTGCCCGGGCGTGTACATGTGGAGCACCGATAGCGCGCAACGCGACAGGGGGTTTGCGATGCTATTCATGAGAAAACACAGGTCAAGACGGTGGTCAAGAGGGAGCGGCGAAGCACCGCGGGCCCTGGTGCACACGCGTGCCCGGCGCGCCGGGCCCCCACCCGGTCCGGGTAGCCGGTCATGACCACGCCCCACCTGCCGAAAGTGGCCGGAATCAATCCTCCGCTCCCCGCTCCCGCGCAGACTCCCGCCCCCGCATCTGCCGCCTCCTCCGCAGATCCCCTCTCGCCTGCTGCTTCCGGAGCGCCCGGAACAGACGCATCAGCAGACACCGGCGCCGCCACGGACCCGTCCGCCGCTGCCGCCTCCCCCGGCTCCTCGGCCTCCTCCGGCCCGGCGCTTCTCCCCGGCCCCGCCCTCCCCGCGCCCAACGCCCTCGTCCAGGACCGCCTCGCGGGCTGGATCTCCGACCTCACCACGCTCCAGGAGCTGACCGAGCGGCTCACCCGCACCACCACCCTCGACGCCGCCCTCCACGAGGCCCTGCGGGCGGGCGCGACGCTCGTGGGCGCCCGCCGCGGCCTGGTCACGCTGCACCCGGCGACGGGCCCCGGCCGCGACCACCCCGTCACCGTCGGCTTCGGGCTGGACCACGCGGACCTCGGACACATCGAGACCATCCCGCAGGCCGGGGCGGGGCCCGTGGTGCACGGGGCCTCCGGGGCTTCCAGGGTTTCCGGGGCCTCGACCTCCAAGACCTCTGCGGCCTCCGGAGACTCCGGTTCCTCCGAAGGCTCCGGGCTCTCCGAAGGCTCCGAAGGCTCCGGGTCGGAGGCCGCGCAGGAGGCCGTCCCCGGTCCCTACGGCCGGCTGTTCGACGATCTGCCCCCGACGGGCTCCCGTACGGGCACCGCCCACCCCGACGTCGCCTCCGACGAGGGCCTCGACCCCCGTCACCGCGAGGTCGCCGCCCGCCTCGGCTACGGCGCGAGCTACGCCGTCCCCCTGGAGACCGACGACGCGGGCCGGATCGGTGCGGCCGTCTGGCTGTACGACGAGCCGGCCGAGCCCACCGAGCGGCAGCGCCACCTCGTCGGCCTCTACCGCGACCACGCCACCGAGCACCTCGCCCGCCAGCTCGAACTGGCCGAGGCCCGGGAGGCCGTGGCGACGCTCCGCGAGGAGCTGCTGCCGAGCAGACTGCCCCGGACGCCGGGCGTCCGGCTGGCCGTCCGGCACCGCACCGGTCCCCTCGGCGGCGGCGACTGGTACGACGCGCTGCCGCTGCCCGAGGGCGCGCTCGGTCTGGCCGTGGGTGGTGTCGGTGGTTCCGGCCCCGGCGCCGTGGCGGCCATGGGCCGGCTGCGGGCCTCCCTGCGGGCGTACGCCGTCATGGAAGGGGAGGATCCGGTCGCGGTCCTCTCCGACCTCGAACTCCTGCTGCGGCTCACCGAGCCGGCCCGCGCGGCGACGGCGCTCTTCGCATACTGCGAGCCGGCCGACCGCAAGGTCCTCCTGGCGGGGGCGGGCCACTGCCCGCCGCTGATCATCGGCGACCACCGCGTCGAGTTCGTTGAGACGTCGCTGTCCGCGCCGCTCGGGATGCTCGCCTGCTGGGAAGCGCCCAGCGTCGAGATCGAGCCCGCCCCCGGAGAAACGCTCCTCTTCTACAGCGACGGCCTGCTGCACCGGACCGGCCGGCCGATGGACCGGGCCTTCGCGCGGCTGCGCACCGCGGCGGCCGGGGTGCCGAAGGCCGCGCGCCGGGACCCGGAGGCCCTGGTGGAGCACGTGCTGCGCACGATGCTGCCGCAGGACGGCCACAGCGCCTGGGACGGGAGCGAGGACGTCGTCCTGCTGGCGGCCCACTTCGAGTGACCGCCCCCTCCGACCCCGTTCCCTTCCTCGGATTTTCCTCATAGTTTCCTCGTATTTCGGTCGCACATACGATGGAAAGCGCCCCGTCCGAGGAGGAAAGCAGTGACCGAGCAGCAGCCCGCGCCCGAGAACCCCGAAGGCGACGAGCCGATCAAGCAGCGGAAGAACGGCCTCTACCCCGCCGTCTCCGACGAGCTGGCCGAAAACATGAAGACCGGCTGGGCCGACACCGAGCTGCGCGACCTGCAGCCCGTCGAGCAGGCGCCGCACACGGCCCGCCGCCGCGCCGAGCTTTCCGCGCGCTTCCCCGGCGAGCGCCTGGTGATCCCGGCGGGGAACCTCAAGACCCGCTCGAACGACACCGAGTACAGCTTCCGCGCCTCCACGGAGTACGTGTACCTCACCGGTGACCAGACCGAGGACGGCGTGCTCGTCCTGGAGCCGACCGGCGCCGAGGGCCACCGGGCCACGATCTACCTGCTGCCCCGCTCCAACCGCGAGAACGGCGAGTTCTGGCTCGACGGCCAGGGCGAGCTGTGGGTCGGCCGCCGCCACAGCCTCACCGAGGCCGAGCAGCTGCTGGGCCTGCCGGCGCAGGACGTCCGCGAGCTCGCCGACGCCCTGCGCGCGGCCACCGGCCCGGTCCGCGCCGTCCGCGGCCACGACGCCGGCATCGAGGAGGCCCTGGCCGACAAGGTCACCGCCGAGCGCGACGAGGAGCTGCGCGTCTTCATCAGCGAGCAGCGGCTCGTGAAGGACGCCTTCGAGATCGGCGAGCTGCAGAAGGCCGTCGACTCCACCGTGCGCGGCTTCGAGGACGTCGTGAAGGTGCTCGACAAGGCCGAGGCCACCTCGGAGCGCTACATCGAGGGCACGTTCTTCCTGCGCGCCCGCGTCGAGGGCAACGACATCGGCTACGGCTCGATCTGCGCCGCCGGCCCGCACGCCACGACCCTGCACTGGGTGCGCAACGACGGCGCGGTCCGCTCCGGCGAGCTGCTCCTGCTGGACGCGGGCGTGGAGACGCACAGCCTCTACACCGCCGACGTCACGCGCACGCTGCCGATCAACGGCGCTTACGACGACCTCCAGCGCAAGATCTACGACGCGGTGTACGAGGCGCAGGAGGCCGGCATCGCGGCGGTCAGGCCGGGCGCGAAGTACCGCGACTTCCACGACGCGGCGCAGCGCGTGCTGGCCGAGAAGCTGGTGGAGTGGGGCCTGGTCGAGGGCCCGGTGGAGCGCGTCCTGGAGCTCGGGCTGCAGCGCCGCTGGACCCTGCACGGCACCGGCCACATGCTCGGCCTGGACGTGCACGACTGCGCGGTCGCCCGCACCGAGACGTACGTGGACGGCGTCCTGGAGCCCGGCATGGTCCTGACCGTCGAGCCCGGCCTGTACTTCCAGGCGGACGACACCACCGTGCCCGAGGAGTACCGCGGCATCGGCGTCCGCATCGAGGACGACATCCTGGTGACCGAGGACGGCAACCGGAACCTGTCGGCGGCGCTGCCCCGTACGTCCGCGGACGTCGAGGCGTGGATGGCGTCCCTGAAGGGCTGAGGACGACCGTCCGCTCAGGGGTCCCTGCGGTGGTCCGCAGGGGCCCCTGAGCGCATCATGGCCACATAGCGCGCACCCAGGGAGGTGTGGGAGCCATGAGCAAGTACATGGACGTCCATCACGGCATGAAGGGCATCACTGCCGACCAGCTTCAGGAAGCGCACCGCAGGGACCTGGCCATCGAGGCGGAGGAGGGCGTGCACTTCGAGCGGGCCTGGGCGGACCCGAAGTCGGGCACCGTCTACTGCCTGTCCGAGGCGCCCTCGGCGGATGCGGTCAAGCGCGTCCACGCCCAGGCCGGGCACCCGGTCACGGAGGTCCATCCGGTACCGCTGACGATCGGGTGACCGTCGAGCTGCCTGTCGAGCTGACCGCCGCCTGACGGCCGGGGGACGCGAGGATCACGGCAAGGCATCGCAACGCGGAGATGCGGAGATCACGACGCCCGGAGCGCGGAGATCACGACGCCCGGAGCAGCGCCGCGTCCTCTCTCCACTTGAGGATCTTGTCGAAGGTGACCACGGCCCCTTGGCGGCCGGGGCGGTTGCGCACGCGCACGTGGTCGGTGAGCGACTCGATGAGGAAGAGACCCCTGCCGTGCTCGTCCTCGGCGGGGGCCAGGGCCCGCGGCGGCTGCGGACGCTGCCGGCGGCGTTCCTGCGGGCGGGGCTGCTCCGGGAAGCCCGGGCCGGAATCGGTGACCTCGATCCGGCAGGTGTCGCCGTCGATGAACGCCGTCACGAGATAGCCCGTGGAGGAATCGCCTCCGTGCTCGACGGCGTTCGCACACGCCTCGCTCAGGGCGAGCGAAAGATCATAGGAAATGTCGGGGTCGACGCCGGCCGTCTCCATCGCGCCGATCAGCAACCGCCGCGCGAGCGGAACGCTCGCGGCCTCCCGCCGCAGATGGAGTGACCACCAAATGCTCATGCTCAGCCTCCTGGCCGCGGCTCGACATACCGATACGTATAGCCAGCGCTGACGCCCCGTAAGCCTCCGGAGCGTGTGAGACCGCTCATTCGGACGACGCGCCCGGCGGGTGCATCGGTGTATGGCAGTAGACGGGAGTGCGCCGGTGCGCCCCTGCCGGGTGGAGATCGAGCGCCCCCTGCTGTAGGGGAGGAGTAAGCCCGGTGGGATGATGGCGCAGCCATGTCTCACCCCGTCGGGCGTGTCGGCGCCGATCTGCGACTGATCCGGGCCGCGGTGTTCACCGCGGTCTGCGTTCTGCTGTCCGCGGGCGGGCATGTGCTGGCGTCGTGCGCGAAGGTGCCGCTGTGGACCCTCGCGGCAGGCTTCGTGGCGGTGTTCGCCGTGGCCGTGCCGCTGGCGGGGCGGGAGCGTTCGCTGCCGTCGATCGCCGCGGGTCTGGCGGCCGGGCAGCTCGCACTGCACACGCTCTTCGGCATCGGCCAGCAGGCGGCCGGGATGTCCGCGCGGCAGACGGCCACCGAAGACCGGCTGATCACCTTCGCTTCGAAGCTGGTCTGCAACCAGCCGCACCTGATGTCCGCATCCGACGCCCGCCGCGTCATCACCGACGCGGGCCTCGACCCGGCCGTGCACCCCCTGCAGCAGTCGGGGGCGGCGGTCACCGGCGCGGGCTCCGGAATGCACTCCGCGATGTCCTCCGGCTCGCTGCTCGACGCACTCCCCCTCTCACTGCCGATGCTGCTCGGCCACCTGCTCGCGGCGCTCGCCGCGGGCTGGCTGCTGCGGCGCGGCGAGGTGGCGCTGTGGCGCGTGGTCGCGCTCTCGGAGCGGTCCGCGCGCGAGGTCGCGGAGACCTCTCTTGTACGGGCGTTGCGCACCGCTTTCGCGTTCGTGGGCACCTTGGGGGAGACGGCCTCCGGGAAGCCGCCGGTCACCGGTCCGCGCCCGTCCGGGGACGAGGAGCGGCCCGCAACGGAGCCGGTGCTCCAGCACTTCGTGATCAGGCGGGGCCCGCCGGCCCTCGCCCTCGCGGCCTGACGACGCGACACCCCTTTCCCTTCCCCGAGCAGCCGAGCGCCTCCCGCTCTGCAGCGCGCTCGCGCACGTCCGTACACACGGCGCATTCCGGGCAGGAGGGCGGGTCGCACGATCGTCGTCGCCGCACGCGTGCCACCCCCCTTCACCGATTCCTCCCGCCCCTGGAGCGTCCCCATGAACGCCAAGACCGCTCGCCGCCGCCTCCCCGTCATCGGCGCCGTCGCCGCCGGCACCGTCCTGCTCCTCGCCGGCCCCGCCGCCGCGCACGTGAGCGTCCAGCCCGGCACCGCCGAGAAGGGCGGCTACAGCACCATCGCCTTCAAGGTGCCGAACGAGAAGGACAACGCCTCGACGGTGAAGCTCGAGGTCACCCTCGACCCGAAGCACCCGCTCTCCTCGGTGATGCCCCAGCCGGTCCCCGGCTGGGAGGTGAAGGTCGAGAAGACCAAGCTGGAGAAGCCGCTGCAGACGCACGGCAAGACGATCGAGGAAGCCGTCAGCAAGATCACCTGGACCGGCGGCAAGATCGAGCCGGGCCAGTTCCAGCAGTTCCCGCTGTCCGTCGGCAAGCTGCCCGAGGACGCCGACGAGCTGGTCTTCAAGGCGCTCCAGACGTACTCCGACGACGACGTCGTCCGCTGGATCGACGCTTCGAAGCCGGGCGGCGCCGAGGCCGAGCACCCCGCGCCCACCCTGAAGCTCGTCGCCAAGGCCGCCGCCGACGGCAAGAAGGCGGACGCCAAGGACACCGCCAAGGGCGATGACAAGGCCGAGAACGCGTCCGGGAAGACCGGCGAGGGCGACGGCGGTTCCGACACCACCGCCCGCACGCTCGGCATCGTCGGCATCGTCGTGGGCGCGGCGGGCGTCGCCTTCGGCGTGCTCGCCGGGCGCCGCCGCCCGACGGCCTGACGCACGGACCGGCCGGGCGCCGGGCCCCTCACCGGGCCGGCGCCCCGCCCCGCACCACCGACCCATCTCTGGAGAAGAGCTCCATGCGCACCCGCATACTGGGCGCGGCCCTGGCCACGGCCGCCGCGCTCACGCTGACCGCCTGCGGCGGCGGCTCGGACGACGGCGGCGACAAGCCCCTGGCCGACGTCTCCGCGGCGCCGAAGAAGGCCGCGATCACCCTCGACACCCCCAAGACCAAGCCCGACCTGGTCCTCACCGACACGGACGACAAGAAGTACGAGCTGGTCAACGCGACCAAGGGGCGCCCGCTCCTCCTCTACTTCGGCTACACCTACTGCCCCGACGTGTGCTCCACGGTCGTCGCCGACATCGCCGCGGCCGAGAAGACGCTGTCCAAGGAGGACCAGGAGAAGCTCCAGGTCGTCTTCGTCACCACCGACCCGGAGCGCGACACGCCCAAGCGCATGCGCGAGTGGCTGGACGCCCAGGGCGGCCAGGACATCGTCGGTCTCACCGGTGACTTCGCCACCATCCAGGCGGCGGCGAAGAGCGTCGGCATCTTCGTGGAGAAGCCGAAGAAGGAGAAGGACGGCTCCATCACCGTCAGCCACGGAGCCGAGGTGGTCGGCTTCTCGCCGAAGGACAACGGCGGGCATTGGATCTACACCACCGAAACCAGCAAGGACCAGTACTCCAAGGATCTCCCGAAGATCATCAAGGGAGAGAACCCGTAATGCGCAAGACCACTGCCGCCACCGCCGCCACCCTGCCGCTCGTCCTCGCCGGCGGGCTCCTGCTGCTCACGGGCTGCCAGTCCGAGAAGGACGCCCTGGCGTCCGACAAGCCGCAGCTCTCGGTCAGCGGCGCCTACCTGCCGCAGCCCGCGATGACCGACATGGCCGCCGCCTACCTCACCGTCAGCAACGACGGTGGCAAGGCCGACCGGCTCACCAAGGTCACCAGCCCGCTCTCCGGTGACATCACCATGCACACCACCGAGGGCTCGCAGATGAAGCACGCGGCCGCGCTCGACGTGCCGGCCAAGGGCGAGCTGAAGCTCGCGCGCGGCGGCTCGCACCTGATGCTCGGCAAGCTCGACCACAAGCCGAAGGTCGGCGAGAAGATCGAGTTCACGCTGCACTTCGCCACCGCCGGACCGGTCAAGGTCAAGGTGCCGGTGGAGTCCACGACGTTCCGTCCCAAGGACTGACGTGCGATGAAGACCCTGACCGCCGGGCGGCTGCTGCCGGTCCTCGGCACGCTGCTCGCCGCGCTGCTCTGCGCGCTCGGGCCCGGGGCGGGCAGCGCCTCGGCGCACGCCGCGCTGACCTCGACCGACCCGGCCTCCGGGTCGGTGGTGCCCGTCGCGCCCGAGAAGGTGAAGCTCACCTTCTCCGAGGGCGTCCTGCTCAGCGCCGACTCGGTGCGGGTCCTCGACCCGCAGGGCGAGCGCGTCGACGAGGGCAGGCCGGCGCACGTGGACGGCAAGTCCAACACGGCGTCCGTCGGGCTCGCGGGCGGAATCGCCGACGGCACCTACACGGTGGCCTGGCAGGCCGTCTCCGCGGACAGCCACCCGGTGGCCGGGGCCTTCACCTTCTCCATAGGCGCACCGTCGAAGACGGCGGCGAAAGTGACGACGGCCGGGGCCGACCCGGTCGTCGACGCTCTCTACACCACAGGTCGCTATGCGGCCTACGCCGGTTACCTCCTCCTCGTCGGCGGCTGCGTGTTCGCAGGCGTGTGCCGCTCCTCGAGGCCGGTGCAGCGCATCGCGGTCGGCGGCTGGATCGCCCTCTTCGCCGCGACCTCGGCGCTCCTGCTGCTGCGCGGCCCGTACACGGGCGGCAAGGGCATCGGCGCCGCCTTCGACCTGACCCTCCTCGGTGACGTCCTGGCCACCAAGCCGGGCGCGGCGCTGCTGTCCCGCCTGCTGCTGCTGAGCGCCGCCGCGGTCTTCCTCGCCGTCCTGTTCGGCTCGTACGCCCGCGAGGACGGTGACCGCACGGGCATGGAGCGCCGCGACGTCGCCTACGGGCTCGCGATCGGCGGCGCGGTCGTCGCCGTCGGGCTCGCGGCGACCTGGGCCATGGCCGAGCACGCCTCGGCGGGCCTGCAGCCCTGGCTCGCGATGCCGGTCGACGTCCTGCACCTGCTGGGCGCCGCGGTGTGGCTGGGCGGTCTGGCCTCCCTCCTGGCCGTGCTGTGGACGGGGGAGCCGGTCCGGCGGGCGGACGTGCAGCGCTTCTCCCGGCTCGCCTTCACCTCGGTGTGCGTGCTGGTGGCGACCGGTCTCTACCAGTCCTGGCGGCAGGTCGGCTCGTGGGGCGCGCTCACCGGCACGGAGTACGGCCGCTGGCTCCTCCTCAAGGTCGCGCTCGTGGCGTGCATGCTCGGCCTCGCGTACTTCTCGCGGCGCTGGACGGGCCGGCTCACGGACCGCCGCCCCGCGGCGAAGAAGGCGGCTCCGTCCGCCAGGCCGGCCCAGGCCAAGGCGGCGGTCCCCTCCCGGGAGGACAAGGACACTTCTCCCGAGCGAGCCGCCCAGCTCGCGCGCCAGCGGGAGGCCCTGGAGAAGGCCGCCGGGCAGCGGCGGCGCGACGCGGACGAAGGGCGCAGCGGGCTGCGGCGCTCCGTCCTGGCCGAGGCCGGGGTCGCCGTCGCCGTGCTCGCCGTCACCACCCTCCTCACCGGCACCCAGCCCGGGCGGGCCGAGACCGAACAGCGGCAGGCCGCCTCGTCCGGAGGCGCGCGGACCACCGCGCCGGACGCCTCCGGCCCGGCCGAGGTGAAGATCCCGTACGACACCGGTGGCACGAACGGGCGAGGCACGGCCCTCGTACGTATCGATCCGGCGCGCTCGGGCAACAACTCCCTCGACGTCTCCGTGACCGACCCGGCCGGCAAGGCCGTCGACGTACCGGAGCTGGAGGTGTCCTTCACCGAGACGCGGAAGAACATCGGCCCGCTGCGCACGTCCCTCAAGCGCGGCCCGGCCGGCCGCTGGCAGGCCTCCGGCTTCCAGCTGCCCATGGCCGGCGAGTGGCAGCTCACCCTGACCGTACGGACCTCCGACATCGACCAGATCACGGAGATCAGGAACGTGAAGATCAACTGATGACTGAACGATCCCAGGACGAAGAGAAGACCTCCCGCGGCCCACAGGCCGGGAAGGCCCCGCAGGCCCCGCAGGCCCCGCAGACCGAGAAGGCTGCACAGGCAGCGAAGGGCACGAAGGCCGCGAAGGCGGGCAAGGCCGGCAAGGCCGTGAAGGAGGCCAAGGCCTCCACGGCGGCGGGAACCGCCGCGGCCACCAAGCCGGCGGGAGGCGC
>NZ_JBAMDC010000204.1:0-12068 GCF_036961605.1 Streptomyces sp. KLMMK | reverse complement strand
GAGGGCGGGGTTGCGCAGGAGTGTGCCGGGGGCCGGCGGGCGGCCGCCGGGCAGGTAGAGCGCGGCGGAGGACGTCCACTCCGTCTCGAAGATCTTGCGGACGGTGGCCACGGTCCGGCCGATGGCCTCGATGGGTGCGTGGCCGTGCTCGGCATAGCCGATGGCGTACGAGAGGACGTCGGCGAGCGGCTTGGTGCCGTGGTCGCGCAGGAGCAGCATCCAGGCGTCGAACGCGCCGGGCACGGCGGCCGCGAGCGGGCCGGTGCCGGGGACCAGGTCGAGGCCGAGCGAGCGGTAGTGCGCGATCGTCGCGCCCCGGGGCGCCGGGCCCTGGCCGCCGAGCACCTGCACCGGGCCGCCGGCCGGGGCGAACACGGCGGGCACCTCGCCGGCCGGGCCGTTCATGTGCGGCTCGACGACATGCAGGACGAATCCGGCGGCGACCGCGGCATCGAAGGCGTTGCCGCCGCTCTCCAGTACGGCCATCGCGGACTGCGAGGCCAGCCAGTGGGTGGTCGACACCATGCCGAAGGTGCCCTGCAGGGTGGGCCGGGTGGTGAACATGGCGTCCAGAAAGGCAGATTCTCCTGCCGGTGCGCAATACCGCCTGCGGGGGACCTGTGGGCCGCCCGTCCGAGGGCTGTCCGCACAAGGCGCGGCGTTACGGTTGATTCCGCTGCCGGCAGCCGGGCCGGCCGGGGAAAACAAGCTGGAGGATGCGCCGTGCACGGTGAATACAAGGTGCCGGGCGGCAAGCTCGTCGTCGTCGACCTGGACGTCGCCGGCGGGGTGCTACGCGGCGTACGGGTGGGCGGGGACTTCTTCCTCGAACCCGACGAGGCGCTCCTCGACATCAACCGGGCGCTGGAGGGCGCGCCCGCCGACCTGACCGCCCCGCAGCTCGCGGCGCGCATCGACGCGGCCCTGCCGGAGGGCACGGTGATGTTCGGCTTCACCTCCGAGGCGGTGGGCGTGGCGGTGCGCCGGGCCCTGGCCCAGGCCACGGACTGGACCGACTACGAGTGGCAGCTGATCCACGACGGCCCCCAGTCCCCCGCGCTGCACATGGCGCTCGACGAGGTGCTCACGGCCGAGGTGGCGGCCGGCCGGCGGCCGCCGACCCTGCGCGTGTGGGAGTGGGGCTCCCCCGCGGTGGTCATCGGCAGCTTCCAGTCGCTGCGCAACGAGGTGGACCCGCAGGGCGCGGAGCGCCACGGGATGACGGTGGTGCGCCGGATCAGCGGCGGCGGGGCCATGTTCATCGAGCCGGGCAACACCATCACCTACTCGCTGTGCGTGCCGGACGCCCTGGTGCAAGGCCTGTCCTTCGCCGACAGCTACGCCTATCTGGACGACTGGGTGCTGGGCGCGCTGGAGGGCATGGGCGTGAAGGCCTGGTACCAGCCGCTCAACGACATCGCCACCGAGTCGGGGAAGATCGCGGGCGCGGCGCAGAAGCGGCTGGTGGGCAGCGCGGGGGCCGTCCTCCATCACGTGACGATGGCGTACGACATCGACGCGGACAAGATGCTGGACGTGCTGCGCATCGGCAAGGAGAAGCTGTCGGACAAGGGGACGAAGAGCGCGAAGAAGCGCGTCGACCCCCTGCGCCGCCAGACCGGGCTGCCGCGGGCCGGCGTGATCGAGAAGATGATCGAGTCCTTCCGGGGCCGCTACGGGCTGACGGCCGGCTCGGTCACCCCCGAGGAGATGGCGCGGGCGCAGGAGCTGGCGGCGGTGAAGTTCTCCTCTCCGGAGTGGACGGCGCGCGTGCCGTAGGCCTCCGGCGGATCAGGGGGACGGCGCCGCCCTGCGCCCGGCGGGCAAGGCCTGCCGGGCCCGGCCCGGCTCAGCTCAGTACCGGGATCAGGTGCTCGCCGTAGGCGTCGATGGTCTCCTCCTTCGCGTCGTGCATGGCGTAGACCGCGAACTGGTCCACGCCGAGGCCGCGCAGGTGCTCCAGCCGTTCGCGGTGGGCAGCCACGGGGCCCAGGAGGCAGAAGCGGTCCACGATCTCGTCGGGCACGAAGTCCGTGGAGGGGTTCCCGGCCCGGCCGTGGTGGCTGTAGTCGTAGCCGTGGCGCTGCTTGATGTAGGCCGTGAGGGCCTCGGGCACCAGGCCGGAGTGCTCGCCGTAGCGTTCGACCAGGTCGGCGACGTGGTTGCCGACCATCCCGCCGAACCAGCGGCACTGCTCGCGGGCGTGGGCGAGGTCGTCGCCGACGTAGGCGGGGGCGGCGACGCAGATGCGGACCGCGGCCGGGTCCCGGCCGGCCTCGGCGGCGGCGTCCCGCACGTGCTTGATCATCCATTCGGTGAGGAAGGGGTCGGCGAGCTGGAGGATGAAGCCGTCGGCCTCCTGGCCCGCGAGGGCGAGGGCCTTCGGTCCGTAGGCGGCCATCCACACGGGCAGCCTGCCGTCCCGGATCCAGGGGATCTTCAGCGCCGTGCCGCCGACGTCGGCCTCGCGGCCCTCGGCGAGGTCGCGGATGACGCGGATGGACTCCCGCAGCGAGGCGAGGGTGTTGGGCTTGCGGCCCGCCACCCGCATCGCGGAGTCCCCGCGGCCGATGCCGCACACCGTGCGGTTGCCGTACATGTCGTTGAGGGTGGCGAAGGTGGAGGCGGTGACCTCGGGGGTGCGGGTGGAGGGGTTGGTGACCATCGGCCCCACGACGAGCCGCTCGGTGTGCTCCAGGATGCGGCTGTAGATGACGAACGGCTCCTGCCACAGCACGGCGGAGTCGAACGTCCAGCCGTAGCGGAAGCCTGAGCGCTCGGCGCGGCGCATCAGGTCGACGACGGCGGTGGCGGGCGGGTCGGTCTGCAGGACGAGGCCGAAGTCCACGGCGGTGCTCCTTACGTCATACGTGGTGCGTCGTTGCGTCTCACGTCAGGTACTGGCAGGTGGCGCGGGGGACGTAGCGGCCGTGGCCGGCACGGCCGGTGAACTTCCGCTCTTCGATGACGGCTTCGCCGCGGGAGAGGACGGTCTCGACGCGTCCGGTGATGCGCTTGCCCTCGTAGGCGGAGTAGTCGACGTTCATGTGGTGGGTGGAGGCCGAGAGGGTCTGCTCGGCGTGCGGGTCGTAGATGACGATGTCGGCGTCGCCGCCGGGGGTGATGGTGCCCTTGTGCGGGGCGAGGCCGAACATCCGGGCGGGGGCGGAGCAGGCGATCTCGATCCAGCGGCGGCGGGTGATGCGGCCGTCGACGACGGCCTGGTGCAGGAGGTCCATGCGGTTCTCGATGCCGGGCAGGCCGTTGGGGATCTTCGAGAAGTCGCCGCGGCCGAGCTCCTTCTGGCCGGAGAAGCAGAACGGGCAGTGGTCGGTGGAGACGACCTGGAGGTCGTCGGTGCGCAGGCCGCGCCAGAGGGCGGCCTGGTGCTCGCGGGGGCGCAGCGGCGTGGAACAGACGTATTTCGCGCCCTCGAAGCCGGGCTCGGCGAGGTTGTCGGTGGACAGGAAGAGGTACTGCGGGCAGGTCTCGCCGAAGACGGGCAGGCCCTTGTCGCGGGCCTGCGCGAGCTCGGCGACGGCCTCCTCGGCCGAGACGTGCACGACGTACAGGGGGCTGCCTGCGACGCGGGCGAGCTGGATCGCCCGGTGGGTTGCCTCGGCCTCCAGCAGCGCCTTGCGGACCTCGCCGTGGTAGCGGGGGGCGGTCTTCCCGGCGGCAAGGGCCTGTTCGACGAGGACGTCGATGGCGATGCCGTTCTCGGCGTGCATCATGATCAGCCCGCCGTTGCCGGCGGCGCGCTGCATGGCGCGCAGGATCTGTCCGTCGTCGCTGTAGAAGACGCCGGGGTAGGCCATGAAGAGCTTGAAGGAGGTGACCCCTTCGGCGACGAGGAGATCCATCTCCTTCAGGGAGCCCTCGTTCACGTCGGAGAGGATCATGTGGAAGCCGTAGTCGACGGCGCAGCGGCCGGCGGCCTTGGCGTGCCAGCGGTCGAGGCCCTCCCGCAGGGCCTGGCCGCGGCTCTGGACGGCGAAGTCGACGATGGTGGTGGTGCCGCCCCAGGCGGCGGCCCGGGTGCCGGTCTCGAAGTCGTCGGAGGAGGCGGTGCCGCCGAAGGGGAAGTCGAGGTGCGTATGGGCGTCGACACCGCCGGGGATGACGTACTTCCCGGTGGCGTCCAGGGTGCGGTCGGCGTGCCAGCCCCGGGCGAAGGCGCTGCCGGACGCGGCGAGGGCCGCGACCTTGCCGTCCTCGACGAGGACATCGGCGCGGGTCTCCTCGGCGGCGGTGATGACGAGGCCGCCGCGGATGGCCGTCGTGGTCATGGCCGTTCCTTTCCGGCGATGGTGAACTGGACCTGCTGCAGCACGGTTTCGAGAGCGGCGGCGCCCTCCTCCGCCTCGGTGATGGTGAGCGACAGGGGCGGCGCGATGCGCAGGACGTTGGCCTCGCGGCCGCCCTTGCCGATCAGCAGGCCTTCCTCCCTGGCCAGTTCGAGGGCGAGGGAGGCCGCTTCGGGCGAGGGCGACCCGTCGTGCTCGACCAGCTCGATGCCGATCATCAGGCCGCGGCCGCGCACCTCGCGGACGACGGGGAAGCCGGCGGTGACGGCGCGGAGCCGCTCGATGAGCAGACCGCCGACCCGGCGGGCGTTGCCCTGGAGGTCGTGCTCCAGGAGGTAGGTGAGGTTGGCGAGGCCGGCGGCCATGGTGACGGGGCTGCCGCCGAAGGTGGAGATGGAGTTGGCGTCGAGGCAGTTCATGACCTCGGCGCGGGCGACGACGCCGCCGATCGACATGCCGTTGCCGATGCCCTTGGCGAAGGTGAGGAGGTCGGGCGGGCCGTGCTCGGCGTGGGCCTGCCAGCCCCAGAAGTGGTCGCCGGTGCGGCCCCAGCCGGTCTGCACCTCGTCGGTGATCCAGAGGATGCCGCGGGCGGCGAGGACCTCGCGGAAGGCGGCGTAGAGGCCGTCGGGCGGGGAGGTGAACCCGCCGACGCCCTGCACGGGTTCGGCGATCAGGGCCGCCACCCGGCCGTGGGTCTGGCCGAGCATGTCCTCGAGGTCGGCGACGCAGGCAGCGGTGAAGGCGGCGTCGGACAGGTGGGCGTAGGGGCCGGAAGTGCGCACTCCACCGTGGACGTAGAGGGTCTGCAGGGGCGAGAGGCTGGTGGGCGACCAGGCGGAGTTGCCGGTGATGCCCACGGCGGAGAAGGAGCGGCCGTGGTAGCTGTTGCGCATCGCCAGGATCTGGTTGGAGCCGCGGTGGGCGGTGGCCAGCAGAAGGGCCGCGTCGTTGGCCTCGGTGCCGGAGGTGGTGAAGAAGACGCGGGCGTCGGGGATGCCGGAGAGGGCGGCGATGCGCTCGGCGAGCTCGACCATGTGCCGGTCGAGGTAGAGGGTGGAGGTGTGCAGGATGCGCCCGGCCTGCTCGGAGACGGCCTTGGCGACCTCGGGCAGGGCGTGGGCGGTCATGGTGGTGAGGATGCCGCCGAAGAAGTCGAGGTAGCGCCGCCCGTGGGCGTCCCGGACGTGGCGGCCCTCGCCGTGGGTGAGCTCCAGGGGCTCGCGGTAGTAGAGGGAGAGCCACTCGGGCATGACCGCGCGGTGCCGGGCGTGCAGGTGGGTGGCCGGGGAGCCTCCGGGGCCGGGCGCGGAGGTCATGGCCGGACCAGCCCGTCGTAGGCGTCGGGGCGGCGGTCGCGGTAGAAGGCCCACTGCTGGCGGACCTCGTCGATGAGGCCGAAGTCCAGGTCGCGGACGAGGAGTTCCTCCTTGGTGTCGCTCGCCACGTCACCGACGAACTGCCCGCGGGGATCGACGAAGTAGGAGGTGCCGTAGAAGTCGTTGTCGCCGTACTCCTCGCGGCCGACGCGGTTGATGGCTGCGACGAAGTACTCGTTGGCGACGGCCGCGGCGGGCTGCTCCAGCTTCCAGAGGTGG
This sequence comes from Streptomyces sp. KLMMK, assembly GCF_036961605.1. Lineage (NCBI taxonomy): Bacteria > Bacillati > Actinomycetota > Actinomycetes > Kitasatosporales > Streptomycetaceae > Streptomyces > Streptomyces sp. KLMMK. The sequence goes on along the minus strand of NZ_JBAMDC010000204.1, from coordinate 6,163 downwards.
CCGGAGAGGCCGCGGGAGGTGGCCGAGGGGTTGTAGACGAGCTGGGCGCCGTTGAGGCCGAGCTGGCGCCAGCCCTCGGGGAAGTGGCGGTCGTAGCAGATGTAGACGCCGACCCTGCCGACGGCCGTGTCGAAGACGGGCCAGCCGAGATTGCCGGGGGCGAAGTAGTACTTCTCCCAGAAGCCCTTGACCTGGGGGATGTGGTGCTTGCGGTATTTGCCGAGGTAGCGGCCGTCGGCGTCGATGACCGCGGCGGTGTTGTAGTAGAAACCGGGGCCCTCGGTCTCGAAGACGGGGACGACGATCACCATGCCGGTCTCACGGGCCAGCTCCTGCATCCGGCGGACCGTGGGCCCGTCGGGGACGGGCTCGGCCCAGCGGTAGTGCTCGCTCTCCTGCACCTGGCAGAAGTAGGGGGCGTTGAAGACCTCCTGGAACCCGATCACCTGCGCGCCCTGGGCGGCGGCCGCACGGGCGTGCTCCTCGTGCTTGGCGAGCATGGATTCGGTGTCGCCGGTCCAGGTGGCCTGGACCAGAGCGGCGCGGACGGCATTGGCCATGAGCTGCTCCTTCACGGGGGCGTCAGCCGGGCCGACCGGCCAGGCTGACACGCGTAGATCCACGTGTGGTTGCGACCGTAGGACGCGGCACGCCGCGCGGCAAGACCATCGATCGTCCTGTGGATAACCCGGCCCCCGCATGACAGGACAGAAAAACTTGCAAGTTTGCCTGTCGATATTTACGGTGGACGCATGCCCGACCAGGAAACCGATCAGGAAACCGGCAAGGAAGCCGGCCGAGACTCCGGCGCGGCTCAGGAGCGCGCCGCCGCCGATCTGGCCGCGACGGTCTCCCAGCTCATGCGCCGCCTGCGCGCGGCCTCCCCGCAGGGCTCCCTCACCCCCTCCCAGCGCACGGTCCTGGGCCGCCTCGCCAACGGCGGGCCCGCCACCACCGCGGGCCTGGCCCGCGCGGAGCTCGTGCGGCCGCAGTCCATGCGCGTCATCGTCGCCAGGCTGGAGGAGCTGGGCCTGGTCGCCCGCTCCCCGCACCCCACGGACGGGCGCCAGGTCCTGTTCTCCATCACCGGGGACGGCGAAGAGGCCGTCGCCTCCGTACGGCACTCCAAGCACGCCTGGCTCGCCGACGCCATCGCCGGCCGGCTCACCCCGGACGAACAGCGGACCCTCGCCGACGCCGCCCTCCTGCTCAAGCGCCTGGTGGAGGAGTGAAAGCCTTAAGGGCGCCCCTGCGCGCCCGGGACCCCGGGGCCGCCCCGGACCGGGGCTTCGGCGCGCGCCTGATGACGCCGCTGCTCCTCGGCGCGGTCCTCAACCCCCTCAACAGCACCATGATCGCCACCGGCCTGGTGGCCGTCGGCCGCGACTTCGGCACCGGCCCCTCCGGCACCGGATGGCTCCTGTCGTCCCTCTACCTCACCAGCGCCGTCGGCCAGCCCGTCATGGGCCGGCTCGCCGACTCCCTCGGCCCCCGCCGCGTCTTCCTCGCCGGCCTCGCCGTCGTCTGCGCGGGCGGCGTGCTCGGTACGCTCGCCCCCGCCTTCGGCTGGCTGATCGCCGCCCGCGTGCTGCTCGGGCTCGGCACCTCCGCCGCCTATCCCGCCGCGATGGCGATGCTGCGGGCCGAGTCCCTGCGCACCGGCCGCCCCGCGCCCCGCCCCGTGATGGGGCGCCTCTCGCTCGCCGCCCTGGGCAGCGCGGCCCTCGGCCCCACCCTCGGCGGGCTCCTCACCGCGACCACCGGCTGGCGGGGCATCTTCGCGGTCAACGTACCCCTCGCCCTGCTGGCGCTGGCCGTGGCCCTGCCGTGGCTGCCGCACGACCGCGGGCGCCCGGGCATCACCGCCGGCGCCCCCGGCGCCGAGGATCCGCAGCGCGGCCCCGCAGAGCCGCAGCAGGGCCCCGTACAGCCTCAGCAGCCTTCCGGCAGCCCCTCGGACGCCGCCCCGCCCCGCGGGGCCCTCCTGCGCACCTACCTGCGCCACGGGCTCACCTACCTGGCGATCTACTGCGCCCTGTACGGATACGCCCAATGGCTGGAGGAGGCCCGCGGCTGCAGCTCCTTCCAGGCCGGCCTGGTGATGCTGCCGATGTCCCTCGCGGCCGCCGTCTGCTCCCTGCTCGGCGCCCGGACCAAGGGCCTGCGCGCCCCGCTCACCACGGCCGCCGCGCTGCTCGCCGCGGGCAGCGGGATCCTGGTGACCGCCGGCGGCGGCACCCCGCTCGCCGCGCTGCTGATCGCCTCCGCCCTCTTCGGCGTCCCCCAGGGCCTGGCCTCCACCGGCAACCAGGCCGCCGTCTACGCCCAGGCGCCGCCCGACCGCGTCGGCTCCGCCGCCGGCCTGCAGCGCACCGCCCAGTACACGAGCGCGATGGCCGCCACCGGCCTCCTCGCCCTCTGCTTCGGACAGCGGGCGAGCGACGCCGGGCTCCACCGGCTCACGGCCGTCACCGGCGCGCTGAGCCTGGTGCTGCTCGTCCTGACCGCCACCGACCGCGCCCTTCGCGCGCGTACCCGCACCTGACCCCCGAAAGGGAGCCCACGGCCATGCCCGTCACCACCCTCGACACCACCACCGCCCTCGTGCTCATCGACCTCCAGAAGGGCATCGTGGCGATGCCCACCGCCCATCCCGCCCGGGAGATCGTCGAGCGCGGCGCGCGTCTGGCCGCCGCCTTCCGCGGCCGCGGCCTGCCGGTCGTCCTCGTCCGCGTCGCCGGCTCCGCGCCCGGACGTTCCGAGGTGCCCCTGCGCGGCGGGCGCCCGCCGGCCGACTTCGCCGACCTGGTGCCCGAACTCGGCCGGGAGGACGGCGACATCGTGGTCACCAAGCGCACCTGGGGCGCGTTCCACGCCACCGACCTGGACCTGCAGCTGCGGCGCCGCGGCGTCACCCAGGTCGTCCTCGCGGGCATCGCGACGGGCGCGGGCGTGGAGTCCACCGCGCGCGCCGCCCACGAGCACGGCTACCACGTGACGGTCGTGACCGACGCCGTCACCGACCCCGACCCGGAGGTGCACCGCATCGCCGTGGAGAAGGTCCTGCCGCGCCTGGCGGAGACCGGCACGACCGACGAGGTGATCAAGCTGCTGGGCTGACGCCGCGGCTAGCCCACATAGGCGGCGTACGCGACCATCGCCCCGGCGACGGCCGCGTACGCCGCCAGAGCGATGACCGCACCGCGGTGGTGCAGCTTCTCGACCCGCTCGGGGTCGCCGCCGCGGACGGTCCAGCGCCAGGACAGCACGGTGGCGACCACGGCCAGCAGTACGTAGACGAGCGTGAGCAGGTGCAGGGCGTCGATGAGCGTCAGCCCCACGGTGCTGGTGATGACCGTGTTCACCTGCTGCATGTTGATCATGACGACGAACAGCCCGCCGCCCAGCAGGGACAGCCGGCTCTGCATCGAGTCGAGCTTCTCCCCCATGCCCAGCGCCTCGCTGTGCGAGGGCAGCAGGAACGTGGCCGTGCCGATGAGCAGCATCAGGTACAGCGGGCCCGTCAGCTTCCAGAAGATGACGGGGTCGCTGCGCGACAGGGAGATCTGGACGAGCAGCCGGCTGCGTGTGCTGCCCCTCCCCCGGGGAAGGCTGGGGTCACCGAAGTTGGTGGGGAAGTGCCGGTCGGCCGCGACGAGCCGGAAGCCGGTGATCCGCCAGCCGGGCGGCGCGATCCCGGAGTTCACCCCGGAGTCCTCGTTGTCGGGCACGAAGCGGAACTGGTCGGCCTCCTTGCGCGAGGTGATCTTGATTTCGATGCGGTGGCGGTCGAAGGGGAAGGCCCGGACGCCCCAGTCCTGCCGGAAGGTCCCCTGCACCCGGACGACGTCCCGGAACATGCCCTTCTCGCTGGTCAGCTCCGGTTTGCTCCGCTCCAGGTCGTCGTTGTAGTTGCTGAACGCCACGCCGGGCAGCGGATCCAGCTCGCGCCGCGGGCAGACGCTCCACACCGTCACCCGCGCCCCGAAGGTGTGCCCGACGGGGTCGAGGCCGTAGAGGTCGCTGAGGTAGGCGCCGGTCCGGCAGGTGTCCGGCTCCGCCGCGCTCGCGGCGGGACTGCCGAGCAGCCACGCCACGAGCGCGCCCAACAGCGCTGCCAGCATGCCCGGGACGCGGGCGAGAGTCCGGCGCAGGCCAACGGATTCCCCACAGTGCACAGCCATATGCCGGTGATCCTCACCGGAAAGGCGGCCGGTGATTCACCCTCCGCCCTCACCGCCCGGGCGCATTTCAGCGCACCGGCGGCTCGCCGCTCGGGTGCACCACCATCGCCGAGCCCCCGCCGCGCCGGGTCCGTTCGGCGGCGGCCGCCCACCGGCCGTCGGGCAGCAGCTGGACGCCTGTCGCCGCACCGATCTCGGGGTTGGCCTTGAAGACGTGCCCGATGCCCTCCAGGCGGCCGCGCAGCGGGCTGTTCCACAGGCCGGGTTCCAGCTCGGTGGCGGCGGCGTTGCGCTGGCTGGCGCGCGGCGCCGCGATCGCGTCGACGAGCGGCATCCCGCGGTCGACGTGGTTGAGGAGGGTCTGCAGCGCCGTGGTGATGATCGTGGCGCCGCCGGGCGAGCCGAGGGCGAACGCGGGCCGCCCGTGGTCGAGGACGACCGTGGGCGACATCGACGAGCGCGGGCGCTTGCCCGGACCGGGCAGGTTGGGGTCGTGTACGCCCGGGGTGACGGGGACGAAGGAGAAGTCGGTCAGCTCGTTGTTGAGCAGGAAGCCGCGGCCGGGGACGGTGATGCCGCTGCCGCCGGTCTGCTCGATGGTGAGCGTGTAGGAGACGACGTCGCCCCACTTGTCGGCGACCGTCAGGTGGGTGGTGTGCTCGCCCTCGTAGGGCGTGGGCGCTGCCTTGCCGTGGGTGCCGCAGGACACCGGGCGGCGCGGGTCGCCGGGCGCCAGCGGGCTGGTGAGCACCGCGCCGTCCTTGATCAGGCACGCGCGCGAGTCCGCGTAGCGCTGGGAGGTGAGGGCCTTGGTGGGCACGGACTCGAAGGCCGGGTCGCCCACCCAGCGGTTGCGGTCGGCGAAGGCGATCCTGCTGGCTTCGATGTAGCGGTGCAGGTAGGTCTTGGCGCCGAGCTTCGAAAGGTCGCTCTTCTCCAGGATGTTGAGGGCCTCGGCGACCGTCGTGCCGCCGGAGGAGGAGGGGCCCATGCCGTAGACGTCCAGGCCGCGGTAGGACGTGCGGGTCGGCGCCTGGCGCTTCACCGCGTACTCCCGCAGGTCCCGCTCGGTCAGGTCGCCCGGGCGGGCCACGCGCCCGGAAGCGGGGTCGACGGGCGGCTTGCGCACGGTCCGGACGATGTCGCGGCCCACCTCGCCGCGGTAGAGGGCGCCGACGCCGCGCTCGCCCAGCAGCGCGTAAGTGCGGGCGAGGTCGGGGTTCTTGAGGGTGCTGCCCACGGCGGGCGGGCGGCCGCCGGGCAGGAAGAGCTTCGCACTAGCCGGGAAGTCCTTGAAGCGGGCCTCGTTGTCGGCCGTCTGCTGACGGAAGGTGGCGTCGACGGTGAAGCCCGAGCGGGCGATGCGCTCGGCCGGCCGCAGCACCTGGGCGAGCGAGCGGGTGCCCCAGGTGCGCAGGGCGGTGTCCCAGGTGGCGGGGGTGCCGGGGGTGCCGACGCTCAGGCCGCTGGTGACGGCGTCGGCGAAGGGGACCGGCTTCCCCTTCTCCAGGAAGAGGTTCTTGTCCGCGCTCAGGGGGGCGCGTTCGCGGCCGTCGATGGTGGAGACCTGGCGCCGCTTCGCGTCGTAGTGGACGAAGTAGCCGCCCCCGCCGATGCCCGCGGAGTACGGCTCGGTGACGCCGAGTGCGGCCGCGGTGGCCACGGCGGCGTCGACGGCGTTGCCGCCCTTGCGGAGCACTTCGATGCCGGCGGCCGAGGCATCGGCGTCGACACTGGCCACGGCGCCGCCGTAGCCGGCGGCGACGGGGGTCTTGGCGGGGGTGTGCCCCGGCCCGGTGGACGGGCCGCCGGGCTGGGCCGCGGCCGGGAGGGCGCCGAGTCCGACGACCAGTGAGGCCGCCGCGGCGAGTACGGGCAGACGTCGGTGGGGCGGCTTCTTCGTTCTCGGGCGGGCCATTCTGCCTCCAAGCGGCGAGCGGGCCCCGGAGCCTACCCTCGCCACCGCGGCGCGCAACCCC
>NZ_JBAMDC010000203.1:0-12113 GCF_036961605.1 Streptomyces sp. KLMMK | reverse complement strand
CGCTGACCTCCGGCCAGAGCGAGGCCCTCGCGGCGCTTCCCCGCGACGGCAGGCCGCACGACGTCGTCCTGCCCGGGCGCGGACAGTACCGCGCCCGGTCCGTCACCGCCCCCGACCGCACGACGTACCTGGTCGGCATCCCCGCCGCCGCCGTTCAGGAGACCCTCGACACCCTTGTCGTGGTGGAGGTGTGCGTGACCGCGGCCGGGCTCGTCGCCGCCGGGATCGCCGCAGCCGCCACCGTACGGATCGCGCTGGGGCCGCTGCGACGGGTCGCCGCGACGGCCACGCGCGTCTCCGAACTCCCCCTGCACCGGGGCGAAGTGGCCCTGCACGAGCGCGTGCCCGAAGCGGAGGCCGACCCGCGGACCGAGGTCGGACAGGTCGGCGCGGCGCTCAACCGTATGCTGGGCCACGTGGGTTCGGCGCTGACGGCGCGCCAGGAGAGCGAGACCAGGGTCCGGCAGTTCGTCGCCGACGCGAGTCACGAGCTGCGGACGCCGCTCGCCTCCATCCGCGGCTACGCCGAACTCACCCGCCGGGCCGCGCCCGGCGGGGGCGCCGGGGAAGGCCGCGAAGAGATCGGACCGGTCACCCGGCACGCGCTCGGCCGCATCGAGTCCGAGGCCCACCGGATGACTGGGCTCGTCGAGGACCTGCTGCTCCTCGCCCGTCTGGACGCCGGCCGCCCGCAGGCGCTCGCGGACCTCGACCTCTCTCCGCTCGTGGTCGACGCCGTGAGCGACGCGCGGGCGGCCGGGCCGGGCCACGCCTGGCGCCTCGACCTGCCGGCCGGGCCGGTGGCGGTACGGGGCGACGCGGCCCGTCTGCACCAGGTCCTCGTCAATCTGCTGGCCAACGCCCGTACGCACACGCCGGCGGGGACGACCGTGACCGCTCGCGTACGGGTCGCCTCCGGCGGTTCGCCGCGCGGCTCCTCCGGCGGCGGGCTCGTGGAGGTCGAGGTGGAGGACGACGGGCCGGGCATCCCGGCGGCCCGGCGGGGCCGGTGAGGCCGGTGAGGCCGGTGAGGCCGAGGGTGACGATCGGCCCGGCGGCGGAGCCATGGGCGGTCTGCTCGGCGGGCAGCGCGTGGGGGCCGCCGCGGCCGCCGCGGTGAAGAAGGACGCGGCGTCGTACACCTGGGCGGCCGCCGCCGTCGGCTCGCAGAACGCGGCCGCCTACCAGCTCGCCACGCAGGTACCGGTGATGGCCGTCGGCGGTTTCAACGGGAGCGATCCGTCGCCGACGCTGCGGCAGTTCCAGGCGTACGCGGCGGCCGGGAAGGTGCACTACTTCATCGCCTCCGGCGGCGCGGAGCGGCGGGGCGGGCCCGGCGGCGGAGCGCGGGGGAGCTCCGTCTCCGCGGAGATCGCGGCCTGGGTGGAGGGTCGTTTCACCAAGGTCACGGTGGGCGGGGCGACGCTCTACGACCTGACGAGGCCGGTGCGGAAATAAAGCCTTGTACGGCGTAGAAGACGTCTTGTACGGTGTACGACGCACGCCAGTCATACGCTGTACAGGGGGGATCGCGCATGTCAGCGCCGACCACGGAATCACCGGGCTCCACCGCCGCGCCGCGGCCGGAGCGCAACCCCACCCGGTGGGTGGTGCTCGCCGTGATCTGCCTCGCGCAGCTCACGGTCCTGCTCGACAACACCGTCCTCACGGTCGCCATCCCCTCCCTCACGGAGGAGATGGGCGCCGCGACGTCCGACATCCAGTGGATGATCAACGCCTATTCGCTGGTCCAGGCCGGACTGCTGCTCACCGCGGGCAGCGCCGCCGACCGCTACGGACGCAAGAAGCTGCTCGCCGCCGGGCTCGCCCTCTTCGGCATCGGCTCGCTCGCGGCGGGCCTGTCGGAGACCACCGGGCAGCTGATCGCCGCCCGCGCCGGCATGGGCATCGGCGGCGCGCTGCTGATGACCACCACGCTCGCCGTGATCGTCCAGGTCTTCGACGACGAGGAGCGCACCAAGGCGATCGGGCTGTGGGGCGCGGTCAGTTCGCTCGGCTTCGCCGCCGGGCCGCTGATCGGCGGGGCGCTCCTCAACCACTTCTGGTGGGGCTCGATCTTCCTGATCAACCTGCCGGTGGCGGTGCTCGGCCTGCTGGCCGTCCTCAAGTGGGTGCCGGAGTCCAAGAACCCGGCCGGTGAGCGGCCCGACGTACTCGGTGCGCTGCTGTCCACGGTCGGCATGACCGGCGTGACCTTCGCGATCATCTCCGGGCCCGGGCACGGGTGGACGTCCGCGCGGGTGCTCATCCCGGGCGCCGTGGGCGTGGTGGTGCTGGCGGGGTTCGCCCTGTGGGAGCGGCGGGCTCCGTACCCGATGCTCGACATGCAGTTCTTCCGCAACCGGCGGTTCGTGGGCGCGGTCTCCGGCTCCATCCTCGTCGCCTTCGGCATGGGCGGGTCCTTCTTCCTGCTCACGCAGCACCTGCAGCTCGTGCTCGGCTACGACCCGCTGCAGACCGGTCTGCGGATGTCGCCGCTGGCGCTGGTCATCATCGTCCTCAACCTGACGGGCGTCGGGGCGCGCCTCCTGCCGAAGGTCGGCACGCCGGTCTCGATCGCGGGCGGCATGGGGCTGCTGGCGGCGGGGCTCGCGGCGATCGCGGTCCTCGGTGCGCACGGGTACGGCGGGATGTTCCTCGGGCTCGTGCTGATGGGCACCGGCATCGCGCTGGCCATGCCGGCCATGGCCACGGCGATCATGTCCGCGATCCCGCCGGAGAAGGCGGGCGTCGGCGCCGGCCTCAACGGCACGCTGCAGGAGTGCGGCAACGGGCTCGGCGTGGCCGTGCTCGGCGCCGTGCTGAACTCGCGCTTCGCGGCGCTGGTCCCTGCGGTGGCCGCGGGGGCGGGGTCCCTTCCGGCCGCGCTGGCCGACGCCCGCACGGACGGGGACCGCGCGGCGATCGCCGACGCGTTCGCCACGGGCGTGCACACCAGCCAGCTGGTCGGTGCGGCGGCGGTCCTGGCGGGCGGCCTGATCGCAGCGCTCCTGCTGCGCAGGGCGGAGCGGTCGGAGTCACCGCAGTAACGGTTCCCCTCGCGGGGGCGGACCTAGGGAACGTGGGTTCGTTCGCCCCTGCCCTGTATTCCGCCGCGGCGGGTTTCGGCGGTGCCGTCCGGGCGTGAGGTGGGTCCGGCGCCGCCGGGCAGGTGGTGTGGGGTTGCTCGCCGTTGCGGCGGGGGTGGTGGGCCGGGCCCATCAAGCCTCGGGGCCCCTCGGACGGGCCGGGGCGCGGTTTCCGAGGCCCCCGGTGGGGGTGGGGCAGGGCCTAGCATTTGTTGCGGATGGGAATTGAGAGGGAGGCGCAGGATGGCGGGCGGCGGTAAGGGCGCGGCGAGCGGGCCGCGGGCCAGTGTGTGGCTGGCCGGGAAGCCCGATCCCGCCCCGCGGCGCGGGGACGACCAGGGCGCGGGCCTCGACCGGCGGCGCATCGTCGCCACCACGATCCGCCTGCTCGACGCCGAGGGCCTGGAGAAGTTCTCCATGCGGCGCCTCGCCGCCGAGCTGGGCGTGACCGCGATGTCGGTCTACTGGTACGTCGACAACAAGGACGACCTCCTCGAGTACGCCCTCGACGAGATCTGGGCCGAGGTGCCGCTCCCGGACCCGTCCGACGAGGGCGCCGACTGGCGCGACCAGCTCCGCAGCATGGCCGAGGCCTACCGCAAGTGCCTCGCCGACCACCCGTGGGTCTCCCACCTGGTGGGCCGGTACCTCAACCTCGGCCCCCACTCCATGGCGTTCTCGAACTCCACCCTCGCCGTGATGGGCCGCTGCGGCATCCCCCAGGAGCGCATCACCGGCGCGCTCGCCGCCCTCTTCCAGTTCGTCTACGGCTTCTGCACGGTCGAGGGCCTGTACAAGGAGCGCTGCCGGGCGGCCGGCGTCACCGAGGACGAGTACTTCCGGGACGTCATGAACGTGGTCACCGCGAAACCCGAGTGGGCGGAGACCTACCAGGAGGCCGCCGAGGTCACCGAGACCTGGGAGAAGGCGGGGAGCGTCGCGGAGATGCGGCAGCGCGACTTCGCGTACGCCCTCGACACGGTGATCGCCGGCATCGAGGTCATGCGGGACCGCGGCTCCGACGACTGACCCGGCTCCGACGGCTGACCGCGGCTCCGACGACCGACCGGTTCCCACGGCTGAACGGCTCCCACGACTGAAGGCCCCGGCCGGTGGCGCGCAGGCCGTCCCCTGCCTGTGCGCGCGCCACCACCCGGGGCCCGTCTCCGGGACCCTCATGCCGTTCCGGTCCCGGTTTCCGTCCGCCGGGGGCGCGTCTCCGCTCGATTCCGCGCCCCGGCCGACGGGGTCTGTCAGCCGCCCTGCCGGGCGGGTTCCGCCTCCTGTCCCGCGGCGGGGGCGGCGCCGGCCGCCGGTGCCCCGGGCCGTCCCTGCAGGGCGACCTCCTTGATGAACAGGGTCAGGACGAAGGCCAGCAGCGCGCACGGCGCGGCGTAGAGGAACACGTCGCCCACCCCGTGCCCGTAGGCGCTCTCGACGACCGTCCGCAGCGGCGCGGGCATCGCGTCCAGCTTGGGGATGCCGCCGCCGGAGCCGCCGCTCTTGGCCGCGGCGGCCGCGGCCTGCGGGCCGAGCGCGGCGATGCCGTCCTTGACGTAGTCCGTCACCCGGTTGCCGAGCACCGCGCCGAGCGCGGAGACGCCCACCGCGCCGCCGAGGGAGCGGAAGAAGGTGACGACGGAACTGGCGGCGCCGAGGTCCTTGGGGGCGACCTGGTTCTGCGTGCAGAGCACCAGGTTCTGCATCATCATGCCCATGCCGAGGCCGACGAGGGCCATGTAGACGGCCAGGTGCCAGTACGGCGTGTCGTAGCGCATGGTGCCGAGCAGCCCCAGGCCCGCGGTGAGCAGCACGCCACCGCTGACCAGCCAGGCCTTCCAGCGGCCGGTCTTGGTGATGATCTGCCCGGAGATCGTCGACGACAGGAACAGGCCGGCGATCATCGGGATCGTCATCACGCCGGACATCGTCGGCGACTTGCCGCGCGCCAGCTGGAAGTACTGCGAGAAGAAGACCGTGCCGCTGAACATCGCGACACCGACGAAGAGGCTCGCCGCCGACGAGAGGGTGATCGTCTTGTTGCGGAACAGCCGCAGCGGGATGATCGGTTCGGACGCCTTGGACTCGACGTAGACGAAGACCGCACCGAGCACGACCGAGCCGCCGACCATGGCGTACGTCTGCCACGAGATCCAGTCGTAGTTCTTGCCCGCCAGGGTCACCCACACCAGCAGCAGCGTCACCGAGGCGCTGATGAAGAACGCGCCGAGCCAGTCGACCTTCACGTCCCGCTTCACCACGGGCAGCTTCAGCGTCTTCTGCAGCACGATCAGCGCGATCACGGCGAAGGGCACGCCGACGTAGAAGCACCAGCGCCAGCCGAGCCAGTCGGTGTCGGTGATGACGCCGCCGAGCAGTGGGCCGCCGACCGTCGCGACGGCGAAGGTCGCACCGAGGTAGCCGCTGTAACGGCCGCGCTCGCGCGGGGAGATCATCGCCGCCATGATGATCTGCGCCAGGGCGGACAGGCCGCCGACGCCGATGCCCTGCACGGCCCGGCAGGCGATGAGCGTGCCGGTGTTCTGCGAGAGGCCGGCCACGACCGAGCCCGCGACGTAGACGATCAGGGCTATCTGGACCAGCAGCTTCTTGCTGAACAGGTCGGAGAGCTTGCCCCACAGCGGGGTGGACGCGGTCATCGCCAGGAGCGAGGCCGTGACGACCCAGGTGTAGGAGGACTGGCTGCCGTGCAGATCGGAGATGATCTCGGGCAGTGCGTTGGAGACGATCGTCGAGGACAGGATGGCGACGAACATGCCGAGCAGCAGCCCGGACAGCGCCTCCATGATCTGCCGGTGAGTCATGGGGGCGTCGGCGTCCTGGCCGCCGTGCTTGGCGTGGCCGCCCCCCACACCGGCCGGTGTGGTCGAAGCCATGAAGTTCCTTTGCGGTGCGAGTGTGGCTTGAGATGTGTGTGTACGTCTGCGGGGTCTTGCGGGACTTGCAGGTCTTGCGGGTCCTACGGGCCTTGCGGGTTCTGCGGGTCTTGCAGGTCCTACGGGTCGTGCGGGTCGTGCGGGTCTCCGTGGTGCCGGTCTACGCAGTGCGCGGGGTCCGGCAGCCGTCGAAGCTCTCGCGGAAGCGTCCGAGCAGCTCGATGAGCCGGCCGACGTCCTCCGACGACCAGTCCTGCAGGCAGGTCGCGAGCGCCTGGGTGTAGCGCCCGGAGACCTGCCGGAGCAGGGCCTCGCCGCCGGGGCTGATGCGCAGCAGCCGGGACCGCCGGTCCGCGGGGTCCGGGTGCCGTTCGAGCCAGCCCCGGGCCTCCGCGTAGGCGACGTGCCGGCTGGTCACCGACATGTCGATCAGCAGCAGTTCGGCCAGCTTGCCCATGCGCATCTCGCCGTACTGCCGCAGCATCGTGAGCACGACGGCCGCGGCCGGCGAGCAGTCCGCCGGGAGTGCGCGGGCGAGGTCGCGCCGGACGGCGGCGACGGCGCTGAGCTGCCGGGCGAGCTCTTCGTACTGCTCCTGCTCGGCCACGCGCCGCCCTCCCCACTTACAGTTGCTTAGGGCAACGATGTAACCAGGAGTTGGTTGCTACAGGCAAGTGAAATGGGGTTTCCATGGGTAAAGGTAGGGCCAAGGATTTCTAGAGGGGTGTAAAGCCGCAGGTCGGAGCGGAAACGGACGGAGCGCCTCAGTGGAGCGGGGCGCTGCGCGCCATCCGCCCCTCCTTCGCTAGGGTCCTGGCCTATGGCCAACCCCCATCAGCAGAACCCCGAGGGCTACGACCCCGCGGGCAGCACCCAGATGTTCCGCGCTTTCGTCGACGAGGGCCAGGGCGGCCCCTCGGGCAGGCGTGCGGCGGCACCCGCCCCCGCCCGGTCGTCCGGCCCCCGCGTCGGCCTGATCGCCGGCGTGATCGCGGGCATCGCGGTCGTCGCGGCCGTGGTGTGGCTCGCGTTCGGCTGAGCCCCGGCCCGAACGCCCCCCCCGGCTCAGCCCCACTCCACCTTCACGTCGCGCGTCTCGACGTGCATGCCCCACGGCACACGCCAGGCGTCGACGCACACCGTCCACGTCCCCTCGGCCGTCGCGCCCGCCTCGATCGGCACCGGGAGCGGCTGCGCCGAGGTGATCGTGGACCAGTCCAGACCGAGCAGGTCGATCACGTGGCTGCCGAAGGTGACGGTGCCCGTGGTGACGGGGCTGCCGCCGGAGTTGGCGAGCGGCACGGTGACCTTCTCGCACCAGCGCCGCCCCTCGTCGTCCGCGGAACGGCGCGGCTCGCCGGTCACCAGCCGGGCGGCCTCGGGAGTGTGCGACGGCTGCCCGGGGCGTGAGGACGGAGAAGGGGGCGACGGCGGCGACGGTTTCGCCGGTGGTGCGGGGCTCCAGGTGCGCGAACGACCTCCGGCGTCCGTACGGGGATCCGCGCCGTGGCCGGCGCCCTGCGGGCTGCTGCTCCTGCCGGACGGCGGCAGCGGCGATTGTGCTGATGGCGGCGACTGGGGGGACGAAGGGGCCGGCGACCCGGAAGAGCCCGGAACCGGAGGGCCCGGTGAGCGGCCCGGCGAGCGGCCGGAAGGCGGCGCTGCGGGCAGGGAGTGGAACTCGACGCCCTCGTCGGGCGGAACGGCGCCGCCCACCGGGTGGGAGGACGAGCCGGGGCCTGCCGCCTCGGAGGCGACGTAGGCGTCGCGGTCGGTGCCGCCGCAACCTGCGAGAACGGCTCCCAGGGTGAGTGCGGCCGCCGCGGCTGAGGCGGATGCGGAGACGATCGTCTTCCGACGCATCGGCCCAGTGTGGCTGACGGTCAGTCAGGAGTACAGAGGTGGGTGGCGCAGAGGCGGGTGGTGCAGGCCGGCGATCCCCCGTGCGACTCGCCGTATGGTGGATGTTCCCCCGTGAGATCCCCCGTGGTGGCGCGTCTAGTCCGCGATGAGACCCTCGCGGAGCTGTGAAAGCGTCCTGGTCAGGAGGCGGGAGACGTGCATCTGCGAGATGCCGACCTCTTCGCCGATCTGCGACTGCGTCATATTGGCGAAGAAGCGCAGCATGATGATCTGCCGTTCCCTGGGGGGCAGTTTGGCCAGGAGGGGTTTGAGGGACTCGCGGTACTCGACTCCCTCCAGTGCGCTGTCCTCATAGCCGAGCCGGTCCGCGAGGGAGCCCTCGCCGCCGTCGTCCTCCGGGGAGGGGGAGTCGAGGGAGCTCGCGGTGTAGGCATTGCCGACGGCCAGGCCGTCTACGACGTCATCCTCGGAGACGCCCAGGCACAGGGCCAGTTCGGGCACCGTCGGCGAGCGGTCGAGCTTCTGTGCGAGCTCGTCGCTGGCCTTGGTGAGGGCGAGGCGCAGTTCCTGCAGCCGGCGCGGCACGCGCACCGACCAACTCGTGTCCCGGAAGAACCGCTTGATCTCGCCCACGACCGTCGGCATCGCGAAGGTGGGGAACTCCACGCCCCGTTCGCAGTCGAACCGGTCGATCGCCTTGATCAGGCCGATCGTGCCGACCTGGACGATGTCCTCCATGGGCTCGTTGCGGCTGCGGAAGCGGGCGGCCGCGTAGCGCACGAGGGGGAGGTTGAGCTCGATCAGGGTGTCGCGGACGTAGGCGCGCTCCGCGCTGTCCCGGTCGAGGGCGGCCAGGCGCAGGAAGAGGGAACGGGAGAGGGTGCGGGTGTCGATGGATTCGCAGTCGTCGAGCACGGCGTGCGGTGCGTCGGTGGCGAGCACCTTCGCGCTGCCCAGGTCTACGGACATGCCACCCCCTTGAGGTCGCGGACGGGTCACAGCGGTGCCCCTCGCACGAGGGGTTCGGCCCCCACCTGAATACCGGAGGCCGCGCTGTGGCAAACGCAGTTCCTGCAGAATGTCACATGTCGGCAACACGCTGTAGCGTCAAGTCGACATATCTGCTGCCTCGTATGAGGAGGGGGTCACTCGTGAGGGTTAGGCTTCGATTCGATTTGCGGAACGCAGCCGCGCGAAGCTCCGCGAGAGCAGCCGGGATACGTGCATCTGGGAGACGCCCAGCTCCGCACTGATCTGGGACTGCGTCAGATTGCTGTAATAGCGCAGCAGCAGAATGCGCTGCTCGCGCTCCGGCAGCTGCACGAGCAGGTGGCGCACGAGGTCACGGTGTTCGACCCCGGCGAGTGCCGGGTCCTCGTAGCCCAGCCGGTCCAGCAGCCCGGGCAGCCCGTCGCCCTCCTGCGCGGCCTCCAGCGAGGTGGCGTGGTACGAGCGACCGGCCTCGATGCAGGCCAGCACCTCGTCCTCGGGGATGCGCAGCCGCTCGGCGATCTCGGCGGTGGTGGGCGTGCGGCCGTGCAGCACGGTGAGGTCCTCGCTGGCGCCGTTGACCTGCACCCACAGCTCGTGCAGCCGGCGCGGGACGTGCACGGTGCGCACGTTGTCGCGGAAGTAGCGCTTGATCTCGCCGACCACGGTGGGCATCGCGAAGGTCGGGAACTGCACGCCACGGTCCGGGTCGAACCGGTCGATGGCGTTGATCAGGCCGATCGTGCCGACCTGGATCACGTCCTCCATGGGCTCGTTGCGGCTGCGGAAGCGGGCGGCGGCGTAGCGGACGAGGGGGAGGTTCGCCTCGATGAGTGCGGCACGCACGCGTGCGTGTTCGGGCGTGCCGGTCTCCAGGGTGACGAATTCCTTGAAGAGCACCTGCGTGAGGGCCCTGGCGTCGGCGCCGCGGCTCCTCGGGTGATCGGTGCCGGCGTCGTCGGGGTCGGCGTCGGGGTCGGTGTCGGTTCCGCTGCCGGTTCCGGTGTCCCCCGTGGTGTTCGCTGCGGGGGCGGCAGCAGTCTTCGCGGCGGTCCTGGCGGGGCCGGCCGGGCCGGTGCCCCGGCCGGGGGGCTCGAGGAGCTCGGGCCCGCCGGGGTCGGCGTCGGGTCCGAGGGGGCGCGCGGTGGCGCCCGAGGGCGGCTGGTCGCGCTGGGGAGGGGCTTCCTGGAGGGGGGCTTCGGGGACGGTTCGGGCCGACACGGTTCTGCCACCCTTCATGGTCAACTCATCCGGCAAAAGCGGTCATAGCATCACAAGACATGTGCACTGTGTGCAAGAACCCCATAACATCGTGTTGACCATAAAAACGGCCCCTCGCCCAGGTGGCGAGGGGCCGTGCGCAGCGGGCGCTCAGAAGGGGTAGTCGGCGATCACCCAAGTGGCGAATTCACGCCACTGCGCGACACCCGCCTGATGCGCGGGGTGGTCCAGGTAGCGCTGCAGCGCCTCGACGTCGTCGACGGCCGAGTTGATGGCGAAGTCGTAGGCGATCGGCCGGTCCGAGATGTTCCAGGCGCACTCCCAGAAGCGCACCTCCGGGACGGCGTCGCCGAGCGCCTCGAACGCCTGTACCCCGGCGACGACGCGCGGGTCGTCGCGCCGGACGCCCTCGTTGAGCTTGAACAGGACGAGGTGACGAATCACGGCACTGCCTCCACGCCGGGCGGACCGCTCCGGCTCGGCGGCGCGGCCCGTCAGCTGATCAGTTGGGTCATAAACTCGCCGACGCTCTTGGCGGCGTCCGAGATGCCCTCGAACCCTATCTGGACGAGCTCCGCCGACCGCTTGGGGGAGTGGATGATCGTGTACGACACGAAAATGACGGCAGCCCAGAGCGCGATCTTCTTCGCTTGCGCCACGAGGCACTCCTCCCCCGGTGATCCCTGCGACCGCGTCCCCCGTGATCGCCTCCTACGGTGGCGGAGTCTATCCGCACATGTGACCGAACCCGCGGTTTCCCCTTCCGCGCGCCGCGTTCACACCGCCTTCCTCACACCACCTTTAAGGACCAAAGACCTGCCAAGCCGGGTCCTTCGCCGGAAGGTGGCCCGTGCGCCGGGGCGGAGGATAGGGGGAGCCCGTACCGGATCTGGCAGGAATCCGGAGGGCCAGGGACATGGCCTCACTGCGGGGTCAGGGCCGCGAGCTTCCCCCCCCGACCGCGGCCCGGACTTGGAGGCCGTGACCCCGACGGGGGAAGCGGCTGTCCCCCCGATGCCGCTTCCCCCGACCTGCTTTTCCGGAGCCCCGGCCCCGGACCCGTATCGCGCCCGGGTCCGGAGCCGGGGCCTCGTGCGTTCCGCGCCCGCGCGCGCTCCGGCGCGGGCCGATCCGGAGGCGCGATCACAGCTTTGCGACATAGGTGAGATTCACGTACTGCGGGGGCACCAGAAAGGTATCCGGCAGCCGGCGGATCGCCGCCGGTGCCGGAGGTGAGGGGCCGAGGGAGGTCGGTGAGGGGCGACATGGGCGCGGACGAGCCCGCCTTCGCCATGCGGGAGCGCGTGGCGTGCGGCGCGATCATCATTGAACTGCACGGTGAGATGGACATCTTGGCGGAACAGGAGCTCGGGCCGCGCATGGACGCGCTGACCGAACGGGGCCGCGCCGACATCGTGATCGACCTCCGCCGGGTGACTTTCCTGGACGCGAGCGGACTCCGGCTGCTGCTCAGAGCCCGGCACCGGATGCTCTGCCGCGGTGGGCGGCTACGGGTGGTGCGGGGTGTGGCGCGCGTGTCGCGGGTGATGCGCGTGGCCGGAGTGGAGAGCGCTTTCACCATCGTGGACGCGTTTCCCTCCGTACGGACGGAGGAGGCGGGTCCGCAGGACGGCAGCGTCGCCTGAGCGCCGGCCCGGCCGCCGGCCCCGTCAGGCCGTGGCCCCCGCCGCCTCCACCAGGGCGCGGGCCGTGATCCGGCCGCCCTCCAGGGCGTGTTCGGCTGTGCTCGGGCGGAGGCGGCCCAGCGCCGGGTCGAACTCGCTTCCGAGCACCCCGGCGTGGTCCGTCCGCGGCTCATCGAGCCGCACCGGCCACCCGTGCCCCTGGAGGGCGGCGGCGAACTCCCACGAGGAGCGGATGTCCACCTGGTCGTCGACCGTGCCGTGCACGAGCCGCACCGGCACCGGCGCGGGCGCGGTCCCGGCCGCGAGGCCGGCGAGGCCTGTGAGGCCCGTGAAGTCCGCGAGGTCCTTCAGGGGGACCGAGCCGGTGGTGCGGGCGGGCACGTCGTAGCGGCCGGCCAGGCCCACGA
>NZ_JBAMDC010000202.1:0-12129 GCF_036961605.1 Streptomyces sp. KLMMK | reverse complement strand
GCGAGCGGATCGTCCGCCCCTTGCGGCCGCGCAGCTTCGCCCCGGCCCGTACGGTGACCGTGGTCCAGCCGCGGCCGCCGGCGCGGAGCATGCCGGCCGGCAGGAAGGCGTACGGCTCCTCGTCCACGGCGACCGCCAGTTCGACGCGGACCGCCGCCGAGCCGGGGTCCGTGCGCTGGGCCAGCTCGACCACCGTGGAGTCCGGGAACGGCAGCCGCGCCGCGTACAGCTCGACCGCCGCCGCCCCGGCGAGCCTGCCGTCGACGAGCAGGCTGCTGCCGCCCCGCCAGGCGTCGGCGAAGTCGAAACCGACCTCCGGCCGCGTGCCCTCCGTGCGGACCGTCCAGCGCCGGCCGGGCAGCCGGTCCTGCAGCCCCAGGTGGTTCCACGCGGAGTCGCCCGTCCGCCGGCCCTTCTCGTACCAGCCCAGGCCGTGCCCGGTGTTGAAGGTCGTGGCGAACGGGAGTGCCGTGAGCGTGGACCGGTCGGCGACCGACGCGGCCGGCGGCCGCCACGGCCCCGCCTCCGGCGCGGACGGGTCGAGGCCCTGCCCGGACCAGAAGCGGTCGTCGCGCGCGTGGAAGGCGGCCGGGCCGCGCCCTCCGGCGGGCAGGCTCTTCCACGTCCACTCGGGGCGGTAGAAGCCGTACGAGGTGACGTGCGCGCCCGCTGCCGGGACGACCGCGTCCCAGTCCACCGGCGTGTCCCAGCCGCGGGCCTCCACGTCGATCCCCGCCCACAGGTCGTACGGGCTGCGTCCCAGCCGGCGCGCGAGGGCGGCGGAGGAGACGAGCCCGGAGCGGTCCCAGTCGAAGTTCAGGAACATCGAGCCGGCCGCCTGGAAGAACGGGGCGTTGTGCTTGTTGAGCCGGTTCTGCCAGTCGATGCCGCCGGAGACGGCCATCGCGTCGTACCAGGTGATCCGCAGGCCCTCGCCGTGTCCCCGCAGGTACGCGAGGAAGTCGCGCATGTCCGCGCCGAGCCGCGCATCGCCCCCGTCCGTCTCGGCGTTGACGAACCAGCCGTCGAAGCCGTACGCCCGGGCCACCCGGATCAGCCGGTCGGCCAGCGGGAAGCCGCCGTCCGGCCCGCGCCGCACCAGGTCCCGCGTCCACCCCAGTCGTCCCCCGTAGGCCGCGGGCGGCAGGAACACCGTGCCGAGGACGGGCACGCCGTTGCGGTGGGCGGCGTCCACGACCGGCGCGTTGGGGGCCAGGATCAGCCCCTCGCCCGACGAGCCGCCCCAGAAGACCAGTTCGTCGAGGTAGGCCCAGTTGGTGAGTGCGTAGGAGTCGGCGGTCGGCGCGCCCTGCGAGGGGTTGCCCGAGGTGGTGGCGAAGGCGGCGAGCGCGCAGACGCGGGCCCGGCCCGCGCGGGCGGTGCCGTTGGGCGGCGGCGGAGCGAAGCGGGCGGCGAGCGGCACGGATGCCCGGTTGAACGGCAGGTCGGGGTCCTTCTCCGGCTCCCAGGAGGCGAGGCTCCGCCAGATCACCCCCGGCTCCGGCGAACCGGCCGGCAGGCTGTCGGGGAACCAGTAGGAGGCGTACGGCTGGAGGGCGGGGGGAGGCGGAGGGACAGGCGTAGGGGCAGGCGCAGGGGCCGCCATTACGCGCCCGCCGGGCAGGGCGACGGCCGCAAGTCCGCCGGCGCCGGCGGCGAGGGCTCTGCGGCGCGTCACACCGGTGGGGCGCGTGGGGCCCGTAGGGTCCGTGGGGCGGTCATTCACGGCGACTCCTTCGCTCGTCAAGCCGTCCGGGGTCCGAGGACCGGGGTTCGGGGCGGCGCCCCGGGTGCGAGGCGGGAAACGGCGGCACCGCCTAGGCCGCCTCGTCGACGGCGACGACCTCGGTGATGCCCCGCGCGGCCAGATGCGCCGCGTCACCGGCCCGTTGGGCCAGCACCACCGCCGGCCGCCCTCCGCCGGAGGCGACCCGCATCCACGCCTCGAAGAACGCTCCGCCCGGCGCGCACGCCGCCCGCCCCGGCGCGTCCTCGGCGTCCCCCGCGTCCAGGACCAGGGCGGTCCGCCGGGGCGCGGCCGGCCCGGGCAGGGCGAGGGACCCGGGCGGGGCGGGCGACCCGGACGGCCCGCCGCTCCGATGTTCCCGGGCGAGGCGGGCGAACGCCTCCCCGGCCGGCTTGACCTCGCGGTCGTTGGTGAGCAGCCCCAGCCCGTACTCCAGCTCGGGGAAGTCGGCCAGCGCCCGGTCGACGTCGTGGGAGCACCACCACGTCACCCCCCACACGCCGGAGCAGTCCAGGACATGGCGGACGGTCGCCTCGGTGAAGGCGGCGGCGCGGCCGGGGGGAACGTGCGGGGCGGGTGCCCCCACCTCCTGCAGCCATACGGGGCGCGCCGCGTCGTCCGCCCACGCCTTCGAGAGCTCGACGAGGTAGGCGGCGTGGCGTTCGGCGATGTCACCGGGCCCGTGCCGCTGCGCGGTGCCGTTGAACACCCAGGAGTGCACGGCGGTCATGGCGCCGAGCCGTGCCGAGTGCGCCGGGGTGAAGGGGTGCGCCCCGTCGTGGAAGGCGGCGTCGTACGAGGCGTGCAGATGCGTCTTGCCCGGGGCTCCCTCCTCGCACGCGGCGAGCATGCGCCGCAGCCAGCGGCCGGCGTCGCCGGGCCGGATCCGGTCGGGGTCGGGGTGGGGCGGCCCGGAGAACTGGTTGACCTCGTTGCCGACGGTCATGCCGAGGAAGTGGGGCCGGTCGGCGAGGGCGGCGGACAGTTCGGTGAGGAGGCGGGCCTGGGCGTCGACGACGTCGGGGTCGGTGAAGAGGTTGCGGCGGTGCCAGGTCGTGGTCCAGGAGGGGAGGAAGTCGAAGCTGGACAGGTGCCCCTGGAGGCCGTCGACGTTGACGTCGAGCCCGCGCTCCCCGGCCGCGTCCACCAGCTGGACGAGCTGTTCGACGGCGCGCGGGCGGATCAGCGTGCGGTTGGGCTGGAAGAGGGGCCAGAGGGGGAAGACGCGGATGTGGTCGAGACCGAGCGCGGCCACGGAGTCCAGGTCGGCGCGGACGTCGTCCAGGTCGAAGTCGAGCCAGTGGTGGAACCAGCCGCGGGCCGGGGTGTAGTTGACGCCGAAGCGCATGGGGCGCGGGTGTCCCTTCTGTGGGTGCCCCTTCGGGCGGTGGCGGCAGCAGGGGAGGCGGGGCGGGCGGTCAGCCCTTGACGGCGCCCTCCCCGACGCCGCGGAAGAAGTACCGCTGGAGGCAGACGAACATCACGACGAGCGGGGCGACGGCGATGACGGTGCCGGCGGCGACGAGCCGCGGGTCCTGCTGGAAGGTGCCGTGCAGGTAGTTCAGGCCGACGGTCAGGGTGAAGCGGTCGGGGTCGGACAGGACGATCAGCGGCCACAGGAAGTCGTCCCACGCCCCCATGAACGAGAAGATCGCGACGACGGCGAGCGTCCCCTTCACCGAGGGCAGTGCGACGCGGACGAAGCGCTGCCAGACGTTCGCCCCGTCGATGACGGCCGCCTCCTCGGTCTCGTAGGGCAGGGCGGCGAAGGCGTTGCGCATCAGCAGCACGTTGAGCGCGCCGACCGCCCCGGGCAGGACGACGGCGACGAGCGTGTTGTTGAGCTCCAAGTCGCGCATCATCGTGAACTGGGCGATGACGACGGACTCCAGGGGCACCAGCACGGCCGCGACGAAGGCCAGCCCAGCCGCCCGGCGGCCGCGGAACCGCAGCCGGGCCAGGGCGTAGCCGGCCATGGAGGCGCCGGCGAGGTTGGTGAGCACGTTCGCGGCGGCGACCTTGAGGGAGTTCAGGGCGTAGTCCCACACGGGGACGATGTCCGCGACCTCGGCGTAGTTGCGGCCGGTCGGATGCGCCGGCAGGAAGCGCGGCGGGGAGGTGTAGATGTCCTCGGTGGTGCTCTTGAGGGAGGTCGAGAGCTGCCAGAGGAACGGGCCGACGGTGAGGGCCAGGACGGCGAGGAGCAGCACGTAGCGCACGGCCTTCTCCCAGGGCGTGGTGCGGTTCATGCCCGCCCGCCCTTCGGGTCCGGTCCGCCTTGCCGGCCCTGCAGATCCTGCCCGTCCTGCGCGTCCTGTCCGTCCCTCCGGTCGGCCCGCAGCACGAGCAGCATCAGCACCAGGGCGACGGCGAAGACGATCAGGGAGATCGCGGAGGAGTAGCCCACGCGCCCGTTGAGCCCCGTGCCGGTCCGCTGGAGGAGCATGACGAGGGTGGTGTCCTGGCCGGCCGGACCGCCGGTGGGCCCGGCCAGCAGGTAGACCTCGGAGAAGACCTTGAACGCGGCGACCGACGACAGGGCGCCGACCAGCACCATCGTGGAGCGCACGGCGGGCACGGTGACGGCGGTGAAGCGGCGCAGGGCACCGGCGCCGTCGACGGCGGCCGCCTCGTGGAGCTCGCGCGGTACGTTCGCCAGCGCCGCCAGATAGATGATCATGTAGTAGCCGAGTCCCTTCCAGACCGTCAGCGCCATCGCGCTGAACAGCAGCAGCCACTCGTCGCCGAGGAAGGAGACCGGGCCGGCCCCGAGGACGCGCAGTACGGCGTTGACCAGGCCGCGGTCGTCCAGCATCCACTCCCAGATCAGGGCCACCACGACGACGGAGGCCACGACCGGGGTGTAGAAGGCGGACCGGAAGAACGCGACGCCCGGGATCCGCTTCTGCACCAGGAGCGCGAGCAGCAGCGGCAGGAGCACGGTGAAGGGCACGACGAGGACGACGTAGAGGCCGCTGTTGCGCAGGGCCACCCAGAACTGCTCGTCCTCCAGCAGCTCCCGGAAGTTGCGCAGCCCCACCCAGCTGCCCGGGGTCAGCGTGCGGGCGTCCGTGAACGCCTTGTGGAGCGTGGTAAGGAAGGGGTACAGGTTGAAGGCGACGACGGTCCCGAGGCCGGGCAGCAGGAAGAGCCAGGGGCTGGCCGCCCGGTGCGTACGTACCCGCTTCACGCCCGTCAGCCCTGCTTGAGCAGCTTGTTGCTCTGCGCGACGGCGTCGTCCAGAGCCTGCCGGGGCGATTTCTTTCCCTGGAGGGCCTTGGCGACCTCGTTCTTGAGGACCGTCTTCATCTCCTCGCTGAGCACGACCGGCGTGTAATTCACCGCGCCCTTCAGCATCTTCGCGGAGGCCACCCGCACCCTGCCCTCGTCCGTGCCGTCGTCCTTCGTCCAGTACGGCTCGTCCAGCGAGCCCTTGGTGCTGGGGAAGACGGCGACCTTGTGGGCGAACGCCTCCTGGTTCTTCCTGCCGGTGACGAAGTGCGCGAAGGCGACGGCCGCGGCCTTGTGCTTGCTGCGGCTGTTGATACCGAGGCCCATCACGTACATGTTGGGCTTTCCGGTGTTGTTGGGCGCGTCCGTGATGCCGAGGTTGCGGTAGAGGCCGGGTGCGCTCTTCTTGAAGTTCTCGAGGTCGTGGGCGCTGCCCGGATTCATGGCGACCTTCTGCTCCAGGAACTTCTGCCCCGTCTTGTCCGGAGTGTTGGTCAGCGCCTGCGGGTCGAGGCCGCCGCGCTCGTAGAGGTTCTTGTACGCGGTGAGCAGTTCCACGCCCTTGGGCTCGTTGTAGGTGAACCGGGTGGCGTCGTCGTTCATGAGCTTCACGCCGTAGCGGCCGAAGTCCTCGACGGCCGGGGTGCCCCCGAGCGTCGCGGTCTTCCCGCCGGAGCGCTCCGCGATGGTCCGTGCCGCCGCGAACAGCTCGTCGTACGTCTTCGGGGGCTTTTCGGGGTCGAGGCCGGACTGCCGGAAGAGGGTCTTGTTGTAGAACAGCGGGCCGGTGTTGAGGTACCAGGGGAAGGAGTACGAGCCGTCCAGCCCCGGCAGCACATTTCCCTGCCACGCCTCCGGGGTGTACTCGCCCTTGAACTTCGCGGCGGCCGCCTCCTTGTCGAGGTTCATCAGCAGACCGGCCTTGGCCAGCGGGTACGACAGATCGGGGGAGACGTTGACGACGTCCGGCAGGGTCCCGGCGGCGGCGTCCGCACCGAGCTTGTCCGCGTAGTTGTCGGCCGGCTGGTCCAGCCATTTGACCCGGACGCCCGGGTGCGCCTTCTCGAATTCCGCCACCAGGCCGGTGAAGTAGTCCTTGAAATTGCTGCGCAGATTCCACGTCTGAAAGGTGATGTCGCCCTCGGGCTTCCCGTCCGCGCCGCCGCCCTCCCCGGATCCGGAGCCGGATCCGCCCGAGCCGCAGGCGGTCAGCGTGAGGGCGGACACGAGCAGCGGAACGGTCGCGGCGAGGGCTCCACGGCGTATCGGCATGGCCGGCGAACTCCTTCGGTCGGGAGGAGGTGACGGTGCGGAAGGTGGCGATGGCAGCGGTCCAAAAGGTGCACCCGGAACGGGAGTTAGTCAATACTGTCGTCAACGACTAATGCGCTTTAGTGTGTTACCGCTCAGGCGCTCAGTGCTCAAGCGCTCAACGCTCAGTGTCAAGCGCCCGGTGCTCAAGCGCTCAGGCGATCCGGATGCCGGCCGAAGGGAGGTGCGCCGTGCGCCGCACACCGGCCCGCCGCCCGACGATCAAGGACATCGCGCGCCGGGCGGGCGTCTCGGAGAGCGCGGTCTCCTTTGCGCTCAACGGCCGCCCGGGGGTCTCGGAGGCCACTCGCGCGCGCATCCGCCGGGTCGCCGAGGAGCTGGGCTGGCAGCCGAGCACCGCCGCTCGCGCCCTCTCGGGGGAGGGCGCGGCCACCGTGGGCCTGGTCCTGGCCAGGCCCGCCCGCACGCTCGGCGTCGAGTCCTTCTTCCTGCAGCTGGTCTCCGGCGTGCAGGAGGTGCTCGCCGGCCGGGGCCTCGGGCTGCTCTTCCAGGTCGTGGAGGACCTCGACGCCGAGTGCGCCGTCTACCGCCGCTGGTGGGCCGAGCGCCGCGTGGACGGCCTGCTCGTCGTCGACCCGCGGGCCGACGACCCCCGCCCGGCCCTGCTCGACCGCCTCGGCCTGCCCGCCGTGGTCGTCGGCGCGCTCGACGGACGGGGTGTTCCGCATGGCGCGATCTCCACCCTGTGGGCCGACGACACCGGCGCGATGGCCTCGATCGTCGGCCACCTGTACGGCCTGGGCCACCGCCGCATCACCCACATCGCGGGGCTGCCGGAGCTCGCCCACACCCGGCGCCGCATGTCCTGCCTGCGCGCGGAGGCGGCCCGCCGCGGCCTGCCGGACGTGCGGTCGGTGACCACCGACTACTCCGATGCCCAGGGCGCCGAGGCCACCCGCAGGGAGCTGGCCGGCGACCGCCCTCCCACCGCGATCGTCTACGACAACGACGTGATGGCCGTGGCGGGCCTGGCGGTGGCGGCCGGGCGCGGCGTGCTCGTACCCGCCGCCCTCTCGATCGTGGCCTGGGACGACTCGGTGCTCTGCCGCAGCACTCACCCCGCGCTCACGGCCCTGGTCCGCGACACCGCGGCGTTCGGCCGGCACGCGGCGGAGCACCTCCTCGCCCTCCTGGACGGCGGCCCGCCGGTCAGCGTCCAGGACGCCGTTCCCAGGCTGTGCCCGCGCGCGAGCACCGGACCCGCATGCAAGGGTGCTCCTTGACCTGTTGTTTAATTGCGAGTGATTCGCAATAGCAATATGTCGACAGATCTTGAGCAGGGGTGTGGGGCATGACGGCCCGGTCCGTACGGGGAGTGGCCGCCACGGCCATGGCAGGCGTTCTCGCGGCAGGCGCGGCGGCCTGCTCGGCACCGGGCGGCAGCGGCGCCGAGGGGCCCAAGGACTCCCTGGTCGTCGGTCTCGCCAACGAGCCCGAGACCCTCAGCCCCCTCCTCGGCTACGGCAAGGACGGCAACTCCAAGATCTTCGACGGCCTGCTCCGGCGGGACGCGCAGATGAAGCTCCGCCCGGCCCTCGCCGACGCCCTCCCGAAGGTCAGCGACGACGGGCGCACGTACACCTTCAAGCTCCGCCACGGCGTGAAGTTCAGCGACGGCAAGCCCTTCTCGGCCAAGGATGTCGTCTTCACCTACCGGACCCTCCTCGACGAGAAGACCAACAACGCCGCCAAGGGCGAGCTCGACGCCGTCGAGAAGGTCACCGCCGAGTCCGACGACACCGTCGTCTTCGCGCTCAAGTACCCCTACGCGCCCTTCGCCGAGCGCACCGTCCTGCCCATCGTCCCCGAGCACGCGGCCAAGGGCCAGGACGTCAACACCGGCTCCTTCAACACCGCCCCCATAGGCACCGGCCCCTACGTCCTCACCGGCTGGAGCAAGGGCGAGAAGCTGACCTTCAAGGCCAACCCCGGCTACTGGGGCGGCGAGCCCGAGGTCAAGAAGCTCACCATGGCGATCATCAAGGACGACGACGTGCGCGCCACGCGGCTGCGCTCCGGCGACCTCGACGGCGCCATCCTGCCGCCCAACCTGGCCAGGGGCTTCAAGGGCGACAAGGACAAGGTGACCATCACCGCGAAGACCACCGACTTCCGCGGCGTCACCCTCCCCACCGCGAACAAGGTCACCGGCGACATCGCCGTGCGCCGCGCCCTCGACCTCGCCGTCGACCGCAAGGCCATGGTCGACAAGCTCCTCGAAGGCGCCGGCCGGGCCGGCCACGGCCCCGTCCCCACCGACAGCGAGTGGTTCGCCAAGGGCACCGAGCGCCCGCACGACCTGGACAAGGCCGAGAAGCTGCTCGACGACGCGGGCTGGAAGCCGGGCGACGGCGGCATCCGCGAGAAGGACGGGCAGCGCGCCTCCTTCACCCTCTGGTTCCCCGCCGGTGACAAGCTCCGCGAGGAGCACGCCCTCGCCTTCGCCTCCGACGCCAAGAAGGCCGGCATCGAGGCCAAGGTGCAGAGCGGCACCTGGGAGGTCATCGAGCCGCGGATGAAGGAGGACGCGGTCCTCGCCGGCGGCGGCAACCCCGCCGACCCCGACTTCGACCTCTACAACCTCCTGCACTCCTCCCTCGCCCTCGACGGCTTCAACAACATGGCCGCCTACGGCAACCCCGACGTCGACAAGGCGCTCGAGGAAGGCCGGCGCAGCGGCGACAAGGCCGCCCGCAAGGCCGCCTACGACAAGGTCCAGCGCGGCCTCGCCGACAACCCCGGCTACACCTTCCTCACCCACGTCGACCACCTCTACGTGATGACCGACCGCTGGAAGGACCTCTCGGCCCAGGTCGAGCCGCACGACCACGGTCTCGGCGCCGGGCCCTGGTGGAACGTCGAGGACTGGCAGCCGAAGAAGTGACCCGCGCCGCCGCCGGGCTCCCGTGGGGGCCCATGGCGCGCATGGCCGGACGGCGGCTGCTGGCCGCCGTCCCCGTGCTCGCCGCCGTCACCTTCGGGGTCTTCGCGATCGCCGCGGCCTCGCCCTTCGACCCCGCCAGGGCCTACGCCGGCAGCTCCGGGCTCGGCGCCCGCCAGGACGTCCTCGACCAGCTGCGCGACAACCTCGGCGCCGACCGGCCCTTCACCGCCCGCTGGTGGGACTGGCTGACCTCCGCGCTCACCGGCGACCTCGGCACCTCCGCGGCCCTCCGCCAGCCCGTCGCCCAGGTCATCGGCGAACGCATCGGCTGGTCCGTGCTCCTGTGCGGCATCGCCTTCGCCCTGGCCGTGACCGCCGGCACCGTGCTCGGCGTCCTCGCGGCACGCCGCCGGGGCGGCCTGTTCGACCGGGCCGTGACCTCCCTGGCGTACGCGCTCGAAGCCGCCCCGCCCTTCTGGCTCGGGCTCCTCGCCGTCTGGCTCTTCTCCCTCAAGCTCGGCGCCCTGCCCGCCGGCGGACTCACCGACACCGGAAGCGACGTCGCCACGCCCGGACAGGTCGCCTCCCACGTCGTCCTGCCCGCGGCGGTGCTCGCCGTCTCCCAGCTGCCCTGGTTCGTGCTCTACGTGCGCCAGGGCGTCGGCGACGCGCTGGACGAGGACCCCGTGCGCGGCGCCCGCGCCCGCGGCCTGCGCGAACGGACCGTCCTCCTCGGCCACGCCCTGCGCTCCGGGCTGCTGCCCGTCCTCACCCTCGTCGGCTCCCGCGTCCCCGAGCTCATCACGGGCGCCCTGCTGGTGGAGACCGTCTTCAGCTGGCCCGGCATCGCCTCCGCGACCGTCGAGGCCGCCACCAAGGTCGACTTCCCGCTGCTCGCCGCCCTGACCGTCCTTGCGACGGCGGCGGTCCTGGTGGGGAACCTGCTGTCCGACCTGCTGTACGGGCTGGCCGACCCGAGGGTGGGCTTCGATGGCTGACCCCCGCACGCGGACGCGCGTCTCCGCCGCCGTGACGGCCGCCGTCGTCCTCACCGTGCTGGTCGTCCCGCTCGCCGTGCCCCTGGACCAGCAGGCCGTCGACCTCGCCGCCAAGCTGCAGCCGCCCTCGTGGGCCCACCCCTTCGGCACCGACGAGGTGGGCCGCGACCTGCTGCTGCGCAGCGTCTACGGGCTCCGCGTCTCGCTCCTCGTCGGCGTTGCCGCGGCCCTCGCCGCGACCGTCATCGGCACGGCGGTCGGCGCGGTCGCGGGCGCCCTCGGCGGCTGGACGGACCGCGTGCTGATGCGGCTCGTCGACCTCTTCTCGTCCGTGCCGCACCTGCTGCTCGGCATCTTCGTCGTCACGATGTTCCGCCCGGGCGTCTGGCCGGTGGTCGCCTCCGTCGTCGTCACGCACTGGCTGTCGACGGCGCGGATCGTCCGCGCCGAAGTGCTGTCCCTGCGCTCGCGCCCGTACGTCGACGCGGCGGTGTCCGGCGGTGCTTCGCGGTGGCGCGTGGCCGTCCGCCACCTGCTGCCGGCCGTGCTGCCCCAGGCGGGGCTCGCGGCGGTGCTGATGATCCCGCACGCCATCTGGCACGAGTCCGCCCTGTCGTTCCTCGGCCTGGGCCTGCCCACGCACCAGGCGAGCCTCGGCAACATGGTCCAGAGCGCACGCGGCTCCCTCCTCGCGGGCGACTGGTGGCCGACGCTCTTCCCCGGGCTGTTCATCATCGTCCCCACGCTGGCCGTGGCGGGCCTGGCGGCCGCATGGCGGGAACGGCTCAACCCGCGCCGCCGATCGGAGCTGAGCCTGTGAGTCCCGTGCTGTCCGTGGACGACCTGTCCGTACGGTTCCGGATGCGCGGCGGCCGCGAGATCGCCGCTGTCACCGGCGCCTCGTTCGAGCTGCACCCCGGTGAGTGCCTGGCCCTCATCGGCGAGAGCGGCTGCGGCAAATCCGTCCTGGCCTCCGCCCTGCTCGGCCTGCTGCCCCGCAACGCCCGGGCCACCGGCCGGGCCCTCCTGGGCGGCCTCGACCTCCTGGCCGCCGACGAGCACACCCTCGCCCGCACCGTACGCGGCCGCCGCATCGGCCTCGTCCCGCAGAGCCCCTCCGCCCACCTCACCCCCGTCCGCACGGTGCGCTCCCAGCTGGAGGAGACCGTCCGGGAGCTGACGGGTCTGCGCAAGGCCGGGCTGCGCGAAGCGGCCGAAGCCGCGGCCGAACGGGCCGCCTTCCCCGCCACCCACCTGGACCGCCATCCCCACCAGCTCTCCGGCGGCCTCGCCCAGCGCGCCGCCACCGCGCTCGCCCTCGTCGGCGACGCCCCGCTCCTGCTCGCCGACGAGCCGACGACCGGCCTGGACCGCGACCTCGTCGACCGCACGGTGGATGAACTGCGGCGGCACACCGACACCGGCCGCGCCCTGCTGATGATCACCCACGACCTCGCGGCGGCCCGGCGCATCGCCGACCGCGTCGCCGTCATGTACGCGGGCCGCATCGTCGAGATCGCCGGAGCCCCCGCCTTCTTCGGCGCACCCGGCCCCCGCCACCCCTACGCCCGCGCCCTGCTCGACGCCCTGCCCGAACGGGCCTTCACCCCCATCCCGGGCATGCCACCCGAACTCGGCGACCTGCCCGACGGCTGCGCCTTCGCCCCCCGCTGCGCACGGGCGACCGCACGGTGCGGGACGCTCCCGGAGCCGGTCGGCGGCGTGGCCTGCCACCACCCGGAGGAGACGACCGCGTGCTCGAACTGAGCCGTATCACCGCCGGCTACGACCGGCGCGCGCCCGTCGTCCGCGAGGTCTCGCTGACGGTCGGGGCCGGCCGGTCCGTCGGCCTGCTCGGCCCCAGCGGCTGCGGCAAGTCCACCCTGGCCCGGGTGGCCGCCCTGCTGCACCGGCCGGACTCCGGGACCGTCGTCGTC
>NZ_JBAMDC010000201.1:0-12133 GCF_036961605.1 Streptomyces sp. KLMMK | reverse complement strand
GCCGAGGATGTCGCCGTGCCGGGCGAGGCGGACGGACACCCGCTCGTCGCCGGTGTCGACGCCGATACGGGTCAGGACGGCCTCGGCGTCCCGTTCGTCGGCACCGAGCAGGAGCAGTCCGGGGCGGGGGCCGGTGAGGTCGATGAGGTCGGTCGCGCGCAGGGCGGCGAGATCGGCGCGTTCGAGGACGTCGGCCGGGGCGCTGACGAGCGTGCAGGCGTCGGTGACGGTGCGCCGCTCGGCGGCCTTCCCCCGGCCGGTCCGGCCGCGCAGCCGGCCGTCCTCGGCGGTGAGCGCCGCGAGCAGGTGGGAGGCGGTGGCCGTCCAGCTGAACCTGGCCGCCCACTGCCGGCACTCGGCCTCCCAGCGGGCGGCGTCCTGCGGTGACGCGACGGCGCGCAGGGCCTTGGCGAGGCCGGAGGCGAGGTCGTCGTCGGGGTTCAGGAGCCGGCCGGTCAGGTCGTGGCGGATGGTGTCACGTAAGCCCGGGACGTCGTAGGCGAGCGCGGGCACCCCGGCCGCCGCGGCCTCCATGACCGACAGGCCCCAGCCCTCGGCCAGGGAAGTGGTGGCGGTGATCCACGCGGAGCCGACGAGGGCGTCGCGCTCCTCCTGCGGCACGCGGCCGTGCAGGGTGACGCAGTGGCCGACGCCGAGTTCGTCCACGAGTGCGCGCAGCTGGTCGCGGGCCTCGCCGTCGCCGACGACGTGCAGTTCGGCGTCCGGCAGTTCACGGCGGAGCGCGGGCATGGCGCGGACGAGCCGGTCGACGCGCTTCTGCGTGACGAGCCTGCCGACGCAGACGATGCGCGGTGCGGCGGCCCGCTGCCGGGGGCGGCCCACGGGCGGCACCGCATCGAGGCCGGCGGGCGCGAAGTGCACCGGGCCCCGCACGGCGAGCCACCGGCGGATCTCCGCCCGGGTGGAGGGCGACACGGCACACACCGCACGACGCCCGTACACCAGGCCGCTGCCCCGGCCCTCCAGCCAGCGGCCGAGGCCGGCGACCGGGCGCGGGAACCACAGGGCGAACTGCCCCTGGTGGACGTGGTGGATGAGCAGGACGACGGGAGTGCGGCGGCGGAGCGCCAGCGGGGTGAAGAAGGGGATGCCGTTCTGCGAGTCGATCACGCCGGCCACGGAGCGGCGGTGGCGCAGCAGCCACAGCAGGACGAACGCGTAGACGGTGAACCGGCCGCCGCCGCGCACGACGCTGCCGAAGGCGGTGTCCTCGCGGCGGGCGGCGCCCCGGGGGCGGGAGGTCAGGTAGGTGACGCGGACGCCCGCGTCATGGAGCCGGCGGGCGACTTCCTCGCAGTACAGCTCGGCACCGCCCGCCTGCGGGTGGCGGCTGTCGCGCCAGTTGCAGACGACGACGTGACGGCCCTGCCAGTCCTCGGTGGCGGGGAGGGCGGCTCGTAAGTCCGTCGGGGTCATCCCGCCTCCCCGGCAGTACGGGCGGCGGAGGGGGCGGAGGGGGTGTGGTGCACGACCCGGGGCGGGAGCCGGTGCATGGTCCGGTGCATCGTCCGGTGCAGCCGCCACAGTTCCCCGGCCACGCGGCGCCCGTCGGTGAACGGACGGAAACTGGAGCCTTCCTGGTCGCTCCACACGACCGGGAACTCGGTCAGGCTCAGCCCGAGGGCCCGGGCCCGGGCGATGACCTCCAGGTCGAAGGCGAAACCGGTGGTGGTGACGTCGGCGAAGACCCGTCGCGCAGCCCCCGCCTCGAAGAACTTGAACCCGCACTGGGTGTCCTTGACCGGCCCGGAGAACCGCCGCGTCGCCAGCCGGAACCCCGCCCCGCCGAGCCGCCGCAGGGCGGGCTGACGGACCGGGATGCGCGCTCCCGTGCAGCGGCGCGAGCCGATGACGACCTGCCAGCCGTCCCGCAGGAGGGTGACCGCGTCGTCGATCGCCGTGGCCGGGGTGGCGAGGTCGGCATCGCAGAAGCCGACCCAGCGGGCTCTGGTGCCGACCATCCCCCGGGCCACCGCGGCCCCTTTGCCGCGGCGCGAACACCCGGTGACGGTGACGGGGATACCGGAGGCGGCCAGCCGGTCCACGCACTCGGCCGTGCGGTCGCTGCTGCCGTTGTCGACGACGCGCAGCGCGGCGGTCAGGGGCATGCCGCGCAGGTGATCGGCGAGGGCGAGCACGGTGGGGGCCAGGCGCTGCTCCTCGTTGTAGGCGGGGATGACGAGTTCGAGGTCACAGGCGGTGGCGACCGGCACGGGGCCGGTCCCGGACAAGGGGATGTGAGCGGAGTCCTCGCGTGGTGCGGGTGCTGCCGTCTGGGGGCTGTTCATGGGTGGGGACGTCTCCTTGTGCGAGGGCGTGCGGGCGCGCGGGAACCGGTGGCCCGCCTTCGCGTACGGCGGGCCACCGTCCCTGCCGTGCGGTTACGGGGTGGCGCCGAGCCGGACGTGGGCGAGCAGCATGCCGGAGCTGCCGTCGGGGTTCGCGTCGAGCTCCTTGTTGAAGCCGGACCGTCCGGGGTTGGCGAACCGCACGGTCACCGCGGTGACGCCCTGGGGCACGCGGAAGGGCAGCCGGCGCCCGCGCCAGCCGGGGTCGTTGAGCTTCTTGCCGGAGTCGTGGGAGGCCGCGGCGCCCTTCCCGGTGTAGTACTGGACGTAGTCCTCCTGGGCCAGGACGGTCTCGGCGCCCGGCTTTCCGCACCGCACCTCCGCCCGCAGGTAAGTGGGCCGGTGGTAGGGCTCCTCGGGGTTGGGCAGGACGTGGTAGCCGGTGAGGAAGGCGAGCTCGTACGCGGCGCCGGGGGTGACGTCGACGGTCTGCTCGATGAAGCCGCAGGTGTTGTCGCCGTTGATGTCGACGGCGTTCTCGCCCTTGCCGAAGGGGGGTTCGGCGTCGGCCGGGAAGTGCCCGTCGGCGTCACCGTTGATCAGATCGATGAGCCTGCCGGGCTCGCCGGTCTTCGAGGGCTCCCAGACGCCCCTGCCCTTGTACCGGCCGACGGTCCAGGCGTCGAGCTGCTGGGCCTCGTATCCGTAGAGGACCCCTTCGAGGGGGCGCCAGTCCTTTCCGGCCCGGAAGCGGACGTCGGCGAAACCGCCGTTCCGGATCAGGTTTCCGGGTACGGGGTGGGGCCCGGGGGGCCCGACCTGAATGCGCAGCGGCGCGGTGGCGGTACCGATCCCCAGCCGGCCCCACAGCAGGTCCTCGGGAGCGCCGGGCAGCACCTGGACATTGACGGAGTAGTAGCCGTCGGCCTCGTCCGTGTGGTCCCCGAGGTGGATGGCGTGGGTGAACTGAAGCCGTCGGTTCGCCTCGTCGTAAGGGGCGTACGCGAGCTCTTCCCGGGGCTTCTTCGGGGGGTGGTAATAGACCTTGCCCCCCTTGGGGAATTCCACCCACACCGGGAACTCCACCCAGATCATTTCCTTCTGACCACTGATCGGCGCACTACCGGACGTCAGCCGGAGGTCTATCGCGAAAAACTCCTGCTGCCCCCTGGCCAGGTGCACCGGCACGGGTAATCCCTGAGCAATGACGAAGGGCATTCGACCCACCTCCACTTGTCCGTTCGAGTCAGGGAGGACGTTACTGGCGAGCCGATAAAGAAATGCAAAACGGAGCAGTCCGCTTCGGTAAACGCGGCAGCATCGAGCCAGCAAGCCGCACCGGATCCACCCTTGACGATCTTGAAAACCCGGCTCCGGTTAGCGCCATCACAACGTAGCGTCAAGAGCGCACCGACCATACATAAACGCGCGTAAACGCCCTCGGTATGAAGCGGCTCAAAAATGATGCCAATAAAGTTGAATCCGCATCGGAATCAGGGGCTGACCAAAATCCGATCCCAGGCTCGTCGGCGATTGGCAGCTGCGTTGCGGGGCGTGCTACCAATGACCCCGCAAGCCCACCGCACCGAATTCACCGGCGCAGCGGGCCGAACCATTTCTCGACTTCCATCGGAGGCAAGGCATGGCACTGGCATTCCAGACCCGCGAATTCAAGCTCAACATCGCCCCGTCCTCGGACACGGTGACGGCGACGCAAGATGTGGATTTCCCGAGCACCATTCGCGAGGACGACGACGGCTATGTCGTCGGGGTGGCGCTCCAGTCGTTCAAGTTCGAGAACTTCGTGAACGGCAGCACGGAGGACTGGGAAATCGGCGGCGAGGCCGTCAAGCTTCGCGTGGACGCGAAGGGCCGCAAGAAGGTCACGGTCACCGTGGAGGCCAACATACGCCCGCAGGAAGCCGTCGCGAGGACGAACCCGGCCTTCCAGTTCCGCGCGACCGTCACCGTGCTGGTCATCGCCGACCTTGCCGGGTCCAGCTCGTGACCCGGCCCCATAAGGGCTGACAACCGAACGGTCGCCGTTTCCACCCACGGAGCGACGACCCTCGCCGCAAACCGATGAAGGCCCCACCCGTACAACCGGGTGGGGCCTTCTCACCGTGCGGACGAACCCGCCGACCGCTACGCGTTGGGCCGCAGGGTCCAGACGACCGTCATCTCGCCCGTGACGTCGCCACCCTCGCGGGTGATCGCGATGTGGACGGGGAACTCCGGCCGGCCGCCCTCATCCAGCTCGGCGACGACCTCGGCCGCCGGGCGGCCGAGTTCCGCGGTGGCGGTGACGGGGCCCATGGCGAGCTTCTTGTAGCCGATCTCGGCGCGGACGGCGAGCGGCACGGCGCGCGAGAGCTGGTCGCCGAACGCGGCGAGGACGATCGCGCCGCTGGCGGACTCGGCCAGGGTGAACATGGCGCCGGCGTGCGGGCCCCCGACGTGGTTGTGGTAGTCGGGCTGGTCGGGGAGGCGGACGACGGCACGCTTCGCGTTGGCCTCCTCGAAGACGAGGTTGAGCGTCTTGGCCATGGGCACGGTGGCCAGGAGCATGTCGCCGATCGACGGCTGGGTGGTCTCAGACATGCCCGAAAGTTACCAGTCGGTAGCAACCGCGGGAAGGGGCGGCCTCACCGAGGTCATCTTCTGCCTCTATGGTTATCGGCCATGTGGCCAGGACAGCAGCCGCCCGGGGGCGAGCAGAACCCGCAGGATTCGAATCCGTACAAGACGCCGGTGCCGCCGCCGGGGCCGCCGTCCGGCGCCCAGCCGGGCTACCCGCAACCCAACCCGTACCAGCAGCCGGGTACCCAGCCGGGTGCGCAGCAGCCGAATCCGTACCAGCAGCAGGCCGCGGGCGCGCAGCACCCGACCCCGCCGATCGGGCAGCAGTGGCACACCCCGGCCCCGCCCGGGGCCCCGGAGCCGCCGCGGGACAACCGCAAGCGCACCACCGTGATCGCGGTCACCGCGGCGATCGCCGTCGTGGCCGCCGCCGTGATCACCGGTGTCGTCGTCCTGAAGGACGACAACACCGAGAACGTGGCGAACAACGACCCGACGACGGCGCCCTCGGCGTCCTCGTCGTCGGCGGCGCCGTCCCCGTCCCAGGGCGCGAGCGAGGACCCCGCCGACAACCCGCGGGCGAACGTCGAGGTCAAGCCCGTGATCGACGGCTGGAAGGTCGTCACCAACAGCAAGCGGCACGTCGCCTACGACGTGCCCCAGGAGTGGAAGGTCCTCCCTCCGGGAACGAGCTTCGGCTTCACCAAGGACGGCGACAAGTCCTTCCCGCCCAAGGGCGGTGGCATCAACATGTCCGGAGTGGCCCGTTTCGCCGAGGACCGGTGCGAGAAGGACGCCGTCCCGGTCGCCGCCGGGACCAAGGGCGCCCAGGGCGCCAAGAGCGAGGCCGACGCCGCCGAGAACGAGGCGCTGAACTGGCTCTACTGGGGCTTCGACCAGAAGAAGTCCGGGAAGTTCGGCTACTCCAAGGGCAAGGAGTTCAAGAGCGACCACGGCCTGACCGGCACCTCCTCCTCGGCGACGGTCACGGGGATCTCGGAGAAGCACCACTGCGCCACCAGCGCCAAGTCCGTGACGGTGACGTACAAGGACGTCAACGGCGACCTGGCCACGTGGTGCTTCTACAGCGCCACGGGCACCGACGACGAGATCCCCGACGACACCATCAAGAAGATCATGAGCTCCCTCAGGCCCCTGAAGAGCTCCTGATCCCCCGGCGCCGCGGCGCTCCCCGTCCCCGCCCCGCCGGGCCCGGCGTCAGCCCACGCTGAACGCCCCGCCCGGCGGCTCGGGGGATCCCACGGCGTCCGCGTCGTCGACCGGCCGCGCGCCGGCCACGAACCGCTCCAGCGCCTCGCCGTGCTCGACCCGGGCGGGGAAGGCGTCCCCCGCGGCGCGGCGGGCGAGCGCGGTGACCGGGAGCTCGGTGTGCGAAGCGACGAGGACCGCGTTGCCGAAGCGCCGGCCGCGCAGCATCGGCGGTTCCGCGATCAGGCACACGTGGGCGAAGACGGCCCGGAAATTGGCCACCTGTGAGCGCAGGAAGGTGAAGGGCGCGCCGTCGGCGAGGTTGGCCGCATAGCGGCCGTGCGGCCGCAGCACCCGGGCGGCGGCGCGCGCGTAGGCGAGCGAGGTGAGGTGGGCCGGAACCCGCGAGCCGCTGAAGACATCGGCGACGATCATGTCGGCGGAGGCGTCCGCGGAGGCCTCCAGCTCGCTGCGCGCATCCCCGGCGATCACCTCGACGCCCGAGCCGGGCCGCAGCGGCAGGTGCTCGGCGACCAGCGCGAGCAGGCCGCGGTCGGCCTCGACGACGCGCTGCCGCGAGCCCGGGCGGGTGGCGGCGACGTAGCGCGGCAGGGTCAGCGCCCCGCCGCCGAGGTGCAGCACGTCGAGGGCCCGGTGCGGCTCGGCGGCGGCGTCGAGGACGTGGGCGATCCGCTGGGCGTACTCGAATTCGAGGTGGGCGGGATCGTCCAGGTCGACGTACGACTGGGGCGCGCCGTCCACCGTGAGCAGCCAGGCCCGCTGCCGGTCCACGTCGGGCATCAGCTTGGCGGTGCCCCAGTCCACGTCCCGCGTGACGGGTATCGGTTCTTCCACTCCCCTATTGTGCGTTCACGGCACGGCGGGGGTGACCGTTCCGGTGCCGACCGTGCGGCCTCCTTCGCGGATGACGACGGCGAGGCCGGTTTCGAGGGGCACCTCCCGGTCGAGGAGGACCGGCATGGTGACGGTCTCGCCGGGCAGCGCGACGCCGGGCCCGCCGAGGATCACGGTGCCGGTCACGTCGGCCGTGCGCAGGTGGAACTGCGGCCGGTATCCGGAGAACAGGGGCGTGTGCCGGCCGCCTTCGTCCGCGCGCAGCAGCCGCACGTCCGCGGTGAAGCGGCGCCGCGGCACCACGCTGCCGGGCGCCGCGACGGTGTCGCCCCGGTGCGCGTGCCGGCGGTGCAGCCCGCGCAGCAGCAGGGAGACGCGGTCTCCGGCCCGGGCGTCCGGCAGCGGACGGCCGAAGGATTCCAGCCCGGTGACGTGGGTGTCGCAAGGGCCCTCGCGCCCCAGGAGCTGGACGCGGTCGCGGAGCCGGACGGTGCCGCGCTCGATGACGCCGGTGACGGCTGTGCCGCGCGCGGGCACGGTGAGGACCCTGTCGACGGAAAGAAGGAAGGGCGCGTCCGTGTAGCGCAGGGGCGTCGGCACGTAGGTGTCGACGGCGTCGAGGAGGGCCTCGATCGTGGCGGTCCAGCGCGGGTCGCCCTGCAGCGCGCCCAGCGCCGAGACGCGGACGACGGCGGTGTGCTCGCCGTCGTAGCCGTGGGCGGTGAGCAGGGCGCGCACGTCCTGCTCGGCCAGGTCGGCGAGCTCCGGGCCGGCCTCGTCCGCCTTGGTGAGGGCGACGACAAGGTGGCGCACGCCCGCCCGGCGGGCGAGCAGCAGGTGCCCGGAGGCCTGCGCCGCGGGCCCGTCGACGGCGGAGACGACGAAGACGGCGCCGTCGAGGCGGGCCGTGCCCGCGAGCAGGTTCTTGGTGAAGCGGGGCCGGCCGGGCGGGTCGGTGTGGGCGTAGTGACGGGTGCCGGTCTCGTAGGCGACGTGGACGCAGGCGACGGTGGCGCGGGGCGCGCTCTCCTCCGGACCGCGGCCGGGGCCGGCGGGCGGGACGGAGAGGGCCCGGGCACGGGTGCCGAGGACGTGGGTGACGGCGGTGGTGAGCGTCGTCTTGCCGTGGCCGGCGGGGCCGAGGGTGGCGATGTTGACGTGCGGTTTGTGGCGCGGATGGCCTGATGCTGGCCGGTTCATGCGCTCGATGCTCGCGCACGGTGTGCGGGGCGTCGAACGGTTTTCCCCGGCCACGGGCGGTGGCCGCACGGAAGGCGTTCGAGTGAACGTACGGGGAAGGAGTGTTCCGGAACCGCCCCGTCTTTCCGGGATGACGACCTCTTTATATCCCTGTCGGTTAGGCTCCAGCGATGCCCGAAGCCGCCCCGCCCTCCCCCGGCCCCGCCGAGCTCCGTTCGCGCGCCCGGCTGTCCCCGTGGTTCCGCCTGGGCCTGCTCGTGGTGCTGCTGGCCGCGGCGGCGGCCACGGTGCTCTCGATGCACCCGGAGCGGATCCTCGCCGAGGGCTGGCCCGAGCTGTCGGGCGGCGCGGCGGTGGTGCTGTTCTCCGCCGCGTACGGGCTGTGCACCGCGGCGTTCGTGCCGCGCCCGATCCTGAACATCGCCGCCGGAGCGCTCTTCGGCGCCCCCACGGGGACGGCGGCCGCGGTGGTGGGCACGGTGCTGGGCTCGGCCGCGTCCTTCGGGCTGGGCCGGCTGCTGGGGCAGGACGCGCTGCGGCCGCTGCTGCGCGGCCGGTGGCTGAAGGCCGCGGACCGGCAGCTGAGCCGGCACGCCTTCCGGTCGATGATGGCCGTCCGGCTCTTCCCGGGCGTGCCCTTCGCCGCCGCGAACTACTGCGCGGCGGTCTCCCGCATGCGCTGGACCCCGTTCCTGCTGGCGACCGCCCTGGGCAGCGCGCCCGCCACGGCCGCCTATGTGATCGCGGGCAGCCACGCCACGGCGCCGACGTCGCCCGCCTTCCTCGGTGCGACGGCGTTCATCGCGGTGACCGGTCTGGCGGCGGTGGTCGTGGCCTGGCGCAAGAAGGGCCTGTCGCGGCGGCTGTCGCGGTCGTCGTAGCGCGGCCGTATCCGGCCGCCGGCGGGCGACTTGGGCTCTTCCGCCATCCGGGCGGACCGGCGCGCGCGGGCGCCGCGGGAGTGCTGTCCTGTCCTGGACACACCCCCGAAAGGAGCCGCCCCGTGATCCCCGTCGAACAGCTCTCCGAACCCGCCGTACGGACGCTGGTGAGCGCCCTCAACGCGGGCGACCGCACCGCCTTCCACGAGTCCCTCGCGCCGGGCGCGACGATGGCCGACGACGGCACCGACCGGAACCTCACCCAGTGGGCGGACCGCGAGGTCTTCACGTCCAACGGCCACATGGACGTCGAGTCCGAGAGCGACGACGGCCTGGCCCTCGTCGCCCGCTACCGCAACGACACGTGGGGCGAGATGCGCACCAAGTGGTCCTTCACCGTCGACGGAGGGAAGGTCACCCGCTTCGAGACGGGGCAGGCCTGACGATCCGTCTGTTCTCGTCGCCCGCCGCGGTCACGGGTTAAGGAACCGTTCATCCGGGCGACGTCGGCGCGCCTTCCATCCTGTGGATGATCGGGCGGCCGGTGCCACCGTGCCGGCCCGGCCGCGACGACTTGGATGGCACAGGCCCGCATGTCTTGGTTCGCATCGTTCGTCCTCGGACTCGTCCAGGGACTGACCGAGTTCCTTCCGGTCTCCTCCAGCGCCCACCTGCGGCTGACGGCCGCGTTCGCCCACTGGCCGGACCCGGGTGCGGCGTTCACCGCGGTCACCCAGATCGGCACCGAGGCCGCCGTGCTCATCTACTTCCGCAAGGACATCGCATGCATCGTCGGCGCCTGGTTCCGGTCGCTGCGCGACCGGCGGGCGCGACGCGACCCCGACGCCCGGACGGGCTGGCTGGTCATCATCGGCTCCCTCCCCATCGGGGTGCTGGGGCTGGTGCTCAAGGACGCCATCGAGGGGCCGTTCCGCGACCTGCGGCTCATCGCCACCACACTCGTCGTCATGGGCGTGGTGCTCGGCTGCGCCGACCGGCTCGCGGCACGCGACGAGGGCGGCGGGCGGCACCGGGCCGCGAAACGGCGCAAGGAGCTCCGGGACCTGACGGTCCGGGACGGCCTGCTCTTCGGCTTCTGCCAGGCGATGGCGCTGGTGCCCGGCGTGTCCCGGTCGGGCGCGACGATCAGCGGCGGCCTGCTCGTCGGCTACACCCGCGAGGCGGCGGCCCGCTACTCCTTCCTCCTCGCCGTCCCGGCGGTGCTCGCCTCCGGCGTCTTCGAGCTGAAGGACGCGGGTGCGGGGCACACCGCCTGGGGGCCGACGATCTTCGCCACAGTTATTGCATTCGTGGTGGGTTATGCAGTGATCGCCTGGTTCATGCGCTTCATCTCCACCAGGAGCTTCATGCCTTTTGTCATCTATCGCGTCCTGCTCGGGCTGCTGTTGTTCGCTCTGGTGGCGGCCGGGGTGCTGAGCCCCCGCGCCGGAGAGGACCTCGGCTGAGAGCCGACAGGCCCGGCTCATCCCTTTTCGGGGCGCCTTATCAGGACGAAGCCATCCCTCCGCAATACCGGGAAGGTAGCGAGCTGGTCACGATTGATGCAGACGGCGCGTTTGCGGTTGTTACCGAGGGTACGGTTCCCCGGTCCGTTCGTACCTCAAGTAACCCGCACCTCCGGGGGATGCATGCGCACCACAGCCGTCACCGCCTTCTGCCTCGCCGCCGCCCTGTCGCTTGCCGCCTGCAGCAGCGAAACGAAGGCCGAGACCGTGAAGTCAGCCGGCTCGTCGCCCTCCGCCGCGGCCGACGGGCCCGCGGGCGAGCCCCTGCCGATGGGGAAGGGCACCGAGACTGTCGGCGCGGGCGGCGGAGGCAAGCTCGAAATCACGCCCATGAGCGTCGTCTACGCCGCCAAGACCGCGACCGACAAGCCCGCGCGCGGCCTGTTCGCGGTCGTCACGGTGCAGGAACGCCCGATGACGGAGGTGGCCGCCGCCGAGACCACGCCGACCGAGAAGGGCGGCTGGCAGTGGATAGCCGCCGACGGCCAGGCCGCCAACAACGAGGCGAACATCTTCCTGAAGGGCTTCGACTCGGGCGGCCCGATCCGGGCCGGCGCCTCGCAGGTGCGGGCGCGCACCTTCGACATCACCAACGCCCAGCGCGGCGGCACCCTCACCTACACCGACGGCGAGGGCAAGAGCTTCCGCTGGACGATCCCGGCGCAGGACTCCGGCCCGCAGACCGCCCAGGTCAAGAAGGTCCTGGGCGGCTGACACCGCCGGGCGGACCGCTCCCCCGCCCTCCGGATGCGCACCGCCGCCCCGCGGCGCACGCTGGTGCACATGGGCACGAGACAGCCGCCCCGGGCGGCGCACGTGCGGCCCCGGGGCGCGGTCCGGCCCACCGCGGGGAGAGCGGCCGTGGCCTTTGCCGCCGCGGCGGCCGTGGCGACGGCGGGCGTGGCCTGCGGAGGCTCCGGCAAGGTCGGCACGGGACAGACGATCACGCTGTCCGGCGGCCCCACGGCCTCCCCCTCGGCGCGGGCGGCCGCCTTCGGCGACACCTACGCGTACCGCAGCGGCCTGAAGGTGACGGTCTCCAAGCCGGAACGGTTCACCCCGTCCGGCACCTCCCTCGGGCACACGGCGGGCAACCAGCCGGTGAAGTTCACGGTCCGCGTCACCAACGGCTCCAAGGAGCCGATCGACACGGCGGGCATCCTGGTGACCGTCGAATCCGGCGACAAGGCAGACCGGGCGGCGCAGATCTTCGACAGCGCGAGCGGCGTCGGCACCCCCTTCACGGGCACCCTGGAGCCGAAGGCGTCGGGCAAGGCGACACTCGCCTTCGACGTGCCGCCGGGAGGACTCGGCCGCGTGGACGTCGCGGTCCGCCCCGGCTTCGGCCAGGAGTTCGCGACCGTCCACTGGGCGGGGCCGGTGAACTGAGAGCGAGGGTTTGCCGGTACGGCGGCCAAGCTGCCGCGGCAGGACACGGGCCGACCCGGCACCCGACGCGAACGGGCCGTCCGCACGGCCCGGCATACGGCGGCACCGCCCGGCACGGCGCCCGTACGCTCCTGGCCGCGCCCGGCACACACCGGCAGGGCAGGACGCGAGCCGCCCCGGCACC
>NZ_JBAMDC010000200.1:0-12176 GCF_036961605.1 Streptomyces sp. KLMMK | reverse complement strand
TCGGCGATCAGGCAGGCGGTGTCAGCCCGCCACCGCGGCCGTGCCCGTGATGTCCGCGAAGCCGTCGACCTCGCGCGGGTCGCGCGGGCCCGGGCCGATGTAGCGGGCGGAGGGGCGGACCAGGCGGCCGGTGCGCTTCTGCTCCAGGATGTGGGCGCTCCAGCCCGCCGTGCGGGCGCAGGTGAACATCGACGTGAACATGTGTGCCGGGACCTCCGCGAAGTCCAGGACGATGGCCGCCCAGAACTCGACGTTCGTGGCGAGGACCCGGTCGGGGCGGCGGTTGTGGAGCTCCTCCAGGGCCGCCTTCTCCAGGGCCTCGGCGACCTCGTAGCGCGGTGCGGCCAGCTCGCGGGCCGTGCGGCGCAGGACGCGGGCGCGCGGGTCCTCCGCACGGTAGACGCGGTGGCCGAAGCCCATGAGGCGCTCGCCGCGGTCCAGGGCCTGCTTGACGTAGGCCGTGGCGTCGCCCGTGCGCTCGATCTCCTCGATCATGCCGAGGACGCGGGAGGGCGCGCCGCCGTGCAGCGGGCCGGACATGGCGCCGACCGCGCCCGAGAGGGCCGCGGCCACGTCGGCGCCCGTCGAGGCGATGACGCGGGCCGTGAAGGTGGAGGCGTTCATGCCGTGCTCGGCGGCGGACGTCCAGTAGGCGTCGACGGCCTTGACGTGCTTGGGGTCGGGCTCGCCGCGCCAGCGCTTCATGAAGCGCTCGACCACGGTCTCCGCCTTGTCGATCTCGCGCTGCGGGACCATCGGCAGGCCCTGGCCGCGCGCCGACTGGGCGACGTAGGACAGGGCCATGACGGCGGCGCGGGCCAGGTTGTCGCGAGCCGTGGCCTCGTCGATGTCGAGGAGGGGCTTCAGGCCCCACACCGGGGCGAGCATCGCGAGCGCGGACTGGACGTCGACGCGGATGTCCCCCGAGTGGACGGGGATCGGGAACGGCTCGGCGGGCGGCAGGCCGGGGTTGAACGAGCCGTCGACCAGCAGGCCCCAGACGTTGCCGAAGGACACCTGGCCGACCAGGTCCTCGATGTCGACGCCTCGGTAGCGCAGGGAGCCGCCTTCCTT
Source organism: Streptomyces sp. KLMMK (assembly GCF_036961605.1). Taxonomy (NCBI): domain Bacteria; kingdom Bacillati; phylum Actinomycetota; class Actinomycetes; order Kitasatosporales; family Streptomycetaceae; genus Streptomyces; species Streptomyces sp. KLMMK. Next base: position 11,102 of record NZ_JBAMDC010000200.1, on the reverse strand, counting down.
GTCGGGTTCGGCGATCTCCGTCTCGAACGCGACGACTCCTTCGAGTCCGGGTACGAAGTCGGACATCAGGCGGCTCCTCATGATGTGTGCGACAGCTGGGGCGCCGGGCCCGGTCGGGCGCGGCTGCTCGGTGCGACTCGTGGTCCGTCACCGGTCATCCGGGTCATGCCCCGTGCGGCGGGGGCCTTCACCCGGTTCCGCGCCCGGACCCCTGACGGGCGGGCTCGTTCCGGATTCCGGCCGGAAACGATAGCCGGTGATGTGCGGGTTCCACAGCTTCCCGCCCTGCGATTTTGGGGGGTTCGCCACATGCGGCGAAAGGTGATGTCCGGCACAGTGGGGGTTTTACCCACGAGAGGGTTACGGAGGGCCGGTTGGGGGCAGGCTCATCTGCTGCCCCGGGGCGTTTCGCGGGCCTTTGCTGACAGGATGGGCCGCGTGACCCACGCCGACGAGTTCCCCGCCCCCGAGTTCCACGGCGGTGCGCTGGACGCCGCCGCCATGCGCGAGCAGTACCGCTCCCAGGGCCTCCTGGAAGCGGACCTCGCCCCCGATCCGTACGAGCAGTTCGCGATCTGGTTCGCGCAGGTGTTCGCGGCGGGGCTGCGGGAGCCCAACGCCATGGTGGTCTCCACGGTCGACGCCGAGGGCCGGCCCGGCTCGCGGACCGTGCTGCTCAAGGGCTACGACCAGCGGGGCTTCGTCTTCTACACCAACTACGGCTCGCGCAAGGCGGCGGACCTGGCGGGAAATCCGTACGTCTCGCTGCTCTTCCCCTGGCACCCGATCGGCCGTCAGGTCATCGTCGCCGGCCGGGCCGAGCGCGTGGACCCCTCGGAGACGGCCGTCTACTTCCACTCGCGGCCGCGCGGCTCGCAGCTGGGCGCGTGGGCGAGCGCGCAGTCGGCGGTCGTCGCCTCGCGTGAGGAGATCGACGCCGCGTACGAGCGGCTGCTCGCCCGCTATCCCGAGGGGGAGCCGGTGCCCGTGCCGACGGGCTGGGGCGGATATCGCGTGACCGCGGAGAGCGTGGAGTTCTGGCAGGGACGCGAGAACCGGCTGCACGACCGGCTCCGGTACGTGCGGGAGGCGGAGGCGGGCTGGCGCGTGGAGCGGCTCGCCCCGTAGAGCGGTAACCCGGCTTCGCAGGACGGCCACTCGGCCCGTACTGCGGGGGAAACAGACGATCCGTGGGCCGGCTACCGCCGCGCTCTGCGGCGCGGCGGTGCCGAGCGGACGACTCGGCGGCCCACGGATCGGGTGACTGCTTGGGATTGGCCGGCGGATCCCCTCAGCTGCAGCTGGGAGGCCCCGGCGTTGCGCTTGGCGCGACGACGGGCGCTAGCCCGCAGTCACCTCACGCGTCCGGAATGAAACCATGTCCCGAACCACCTCCCTTCTCGTGTGCGCACCACCCTAGGAAGCGCGCGGGTGAGCGACAACCGAATTTCCGGTGGGCAACGATTTCCCCGAAGACGGTGTGGTGCCCATCACGGTCGAGTTGAATGACCCGTCGTGCAGGACATGCAGACGCGTCCAGCTGGGGGTACCTCGTGACCGCACCACACACGTCAGGCCCGGCCCGCCCGGCCGCCGCGCCCGGTTCGGTGGAAGCCGCCGACAGCGACGACTCCGGCCTCCTGGCGGCGCTCCTCGACGGCATGGACACCGCGCTGTGCGCCTTCGACGCCGAGGGCACGGTCACCCACTGGAACCGCGAGGCCGAACGGATACTGGGCTGGACGGCGGCCGAGGCCGTCGGGCGGCAGGGGCTGGCCGGCTGGGCGGTGCGGCCCGCCGACGCCGCGGAGGTCGCGGCCCGGCTGGACGCGGCCATGGCGTCGCCCGGCCGCCACGTGCACGAGTTCGCCCTGCTCACCAAGGACGGCGGGCGGGTGCTGGTGCGCACCCAGCTGTCGGCCCTGCCCGGCGCGGGCGGCCGGCCCGCCGGGGTCTACTGCGCGTTCAGTGAAGTGCACACGCAGATCGACCTGGAGCGCTCCATCGCGCTCAGCGAGGCCCTCTTCGGGGACGCGTCCTGGGGCGTCGTCCTCGTCGACGCCGACCTGCGCCCGGCCCTCGCCAACGCCCACGCCGCGCGCGCCCTGCGCACCGGCCGCACCGCCCTCCTCGGCCGGCCGCTCGGCGAGCTGCTGGACCAGGGGGTGGAGGAGGTCGAAGGCGCCCTCCAGCACGTCCTCGCGGCGGGCGCCCCGCCCGCCCCCACCGACCTGTGGGTGACCCTGCGCGACCAGGGCGGCGCCCCGCCCGAGCGCCGCTGCTGGCGCAGCGGCTTCCTGCGGCTGGCGTCGCCGCTCGCCGAGGAGCCGGTGCCGCTGGGGGTCGCCTGGCTGTTCCTGGACGTCACGGCCGCCCGGCTCACCGAACAGGACAGCGCCCGGCTGCGGTTCCGCGCCAGCCAGCTGCACCGGGCCGGGCGGGCCGTCGCCGAGTGCGAGGACCCCATGGAAGCGGCCTCCCTCTACATGGACTTCGCCCTCGCGGGCTTCGCCGACCACGCCCTGATCGACCTGCTCCCCGAGCCGCTCCCGGCCCCCGAGCCGCCGGTCCGGCTGGTCAGAGCCACCGCCACGCCGGCCGGCACCCCGGGACCCTGCCCGGCCATGGGCCGCGGCGGCCTGCCGGTGCCGTATCCGGACGGGCACCCCGCCCTGCAGGCCGTCGAGCGCTGCGGCTCCGTCCGCGCGGCCTCGGACTGCACCGAGACCTGGGCCACCGCGCGCAAGTGGCCCGAGGGCACCGTGCACGCGCTGGCCACGGTGCTGCGCAGCCGCGGGCGGACGCTCGGTGTGGTGACGTTCCTGCGCGGGCCGTCGCGCCGGCCCTTCGACCGCTCGGACGCGACGTACGCGGAGGACATCGCGTGCCGGGTGGCGGCGTCGATCGACCTGGCGGGGCCGACGCCCTAGGCGCCTGCGGTTCGTCCGGTGCCGCCGGGCGGGCGCGCCTAGTGACGGAAGAAGATCCGGTCCCCGTACTCGCGCAGCAGCCGGCCGTTCCACTCGTGCCCGCCGTCCACGTTGCCCGAGCGCAGCATCGGCGGGTCGATGCCGCGGGCGGCCAGCTCGCCCGCGGCGGCCGCGACGACCGCCTGCATCAGGGCGCTGGTGACGACCGTCGACGCGGGGGCGAAGGGGGCCGCGATGCCGTCCGCCGTGAGCTCCGCGTCACCGATGTCGATCTTGCTGTCGATGACGAGGTCGCAGTGGTCCTTCAGGAACGTGCCGGAGGAGTGGCGGGACCGGGTGTGCTCGGCGTAGGCGAGCGAGGTGACGCCGATGACGCGGACGCCCAGCGCGCGGGCGTTCATGGCCATCTCCACGGGCAGGGGGTTCCGCCCGGAGAGGGAGATGACGATCAGGACGTCGCCGGCCTGGACGGGGCTGGTGTCCAGGACCGCGCCCGCCAGGCCGTTGACCCGCTCCAGGGCGCTGCCGAGCGTGGCCGGCATGACGTCGAGGCCGACGACGCCGGGGACGGCGAGGAGGTTGATCAGGGCCAGGCCGCCCGCGCGGTAGACGACGTCCTGGGCGGGGAGCGAGGAGTGGCCGGCGCCGAAGACGAAGATCCGGCCACCGTCCGCCACGGTGTCGGCGAGCAGGGACCCGGCGGCCGTGATGTGCCCGGCCTCTTCGTCGCGCACCCGCTGCAGCAGCCCGATCGCGGCGTCGAAGAACTGCCCGGCCAGCTTGTTCTCGCTCATCGCTGCGGGGCTCCTTAGATCGAGATCCGGTGGCGCGTACGGTCTGGCGTACGCTCGTGGCGCGGATCACGTTGCGGTCTGGACCAGGGCCCTGTCAATACGGCGGGCTGGCAGCGGCCGTACGCGGCACCGTTGTCGGCGGTATGCGTCAGAATTGGGTTCAGGGGCCAGCGCACGACTTATCGAGGGGCACGCATGTCCGGACTGATCGACACCACGGAGATGTATCTCCGCACCATTCTCGAGCTGGAGGAGGAGGGTGTGGTCCCCATGCGTGCCCGCATCGCCGAGCGGCTCGACCAGAGCGGACCGACGGTCAGCCAGACCGTGGCCCGCATGGAGCGCGACGGCCTGGTGTCCGTCGCGGGCGACCGCCACTTGGAGCTCACCGAGGAGGGCCGCCGGCTGGCCACGCGCGTGATGCGCAAGCACCGCCTCGCCGAGTGCCTGCTGGTGGACGTGATCGGCCTGGAGTGGGAGCAGGTCCACGCCGAGGCCTGCCGCTGGGAGCACGTGATGAGCGAGGCGGTCGAGCGCCGCGTGCTGGAGCTGCTGCGCCACCCCACCGAGTCGCCGTACGGCAACCCCATCCCGGGCCTGGAGGAGCTGGGCGAGAAGGCCGAGCCGGACCCGCTGCTCAATGAGGACATGGTCAGCCTGATGGACCTGGACGCCGGGTCCGACGGCAAGACGGTGGTCGTACGCCGGATCGGCGAGCCGATCCAGACGGACGCCCAGCTGATGTATTCGCTGCGGCGCGCGGGCGTTCAGCCCGGTGCGGTGGTCAGCGTGACGGATTCGGCGGGCGGTGTGATCGTCGGCAGCAGCGGCGAGGCCACCGAGCTGGAGCCGGACATCGCGGCGCACGTCTTCGTCGCCAAGCGCTGAGGCCTTCCGGCCCGGCTCCCCGTTCCGCCTGACGCCCCGTCGCACACGGCCGCCCCCGCGGTCCGCGGCGGGGCTTCCTGCTGTGCCGGTTCCCCTTGGGCTGCGTCAACTCCCCTGAATCTGGCTGGAGTCCGCGTAACGGACCCGCGGGCGGCCCGGCCGTGCAACGCTGGCGCTGGCGCGCATATGCGCGGCACGCCGCCGTCCCGGGGAGGGAGAGCGCGATGAGGCCGGTAGGGCGTGACAAGGGCCCCGGCGCCCTTCCGGGCAGCCGGGGCCCTGCCTCCCCATATACCCCCGTGGCGACCCGGAGCCCCGAGCTCTCAGGGTCCGCCCCGCGGACCTTCTTCCCCGAGCGGTCCGCGCCCAGGTCGATTAATCCCCTGGGTGCCGCCGGCCAACCCTTCCCCGAGGTCACTCGAACGAGGGGTGTTGCGTGCGATGAGCATGCATTCGAATGTAAGTTCTATATCGTGAAGCTGCTCGGGGGAGAGTAGGGGGTGCCAGGGCTCATGGTTCGGCGTATCGACGTGAGTGGGAGCGGCGGAGTGCGGCTCGCGGCCTGGGAGTTCGCCGATCCGCCCAAGCACCCCTGCCGGGAGGGGGCGGGCGGTCCCGGCGCGGTGCTGCTGCTCCACGGCCTGATGGGCCGCGCCGCGCACTGGGCGGAGACCGCCCGCTGGCTCTCCGGCCGCCACCGCGCGGTCGCCCTCGACCAGCGGGGCCACGGCCGCAGCGAGCGCCCCGCCGACGGTCCCTACACCCGCGACGCCTATATCGCCGACGCCCAGGCCGCGATCGAGAGCCTGGACCTGGCGCCCGCCGTCCTCATCGGCCACGCCATGGGCGCCCTGACGGCCTGGCAGCTCGCGGCCCGCCGCCCCGACCTCGTCCGGGCCCTGGTCATCTGCGACATGCGGGCCTCCGCCCTGGGGGCCGCCACGCAGCGCGAGTGGGGCGAGTGGTTCAGGTCCTGGCCGGTCCCCTTCGCCACGCTCGCGGACGTCCGCAAGTGGTTCGCCGAGGGCGACCCCACCCTGGAGCGCCCCCGCCCGGCCCGCGGGGACTACTACGCCGAGATCATGGCCGAGCGGGCCGACGGCTGGCGCCCGGCCTTCTCCCGCCGCCAGATGCTCCAGGCCCGCGAGACCTACGCCCACGACGCCCACTGGGAAGAGCTCGCCCTCGTCCAGTGCCCTACCCTCGTCGTCCGCGGCCCCGACGGCGAACTGGGCCGCGCCGAAGCCCAGGAGATGGTCCGCGTCCTGCCCCGCGGCACCTACGCCGAAATCCAGGACGCGGGCCACCTGGTCCACTACGACCAGCCGGAGGGCTGGCGGCAGGCGGTGGAGGGGTTCCTGGAGGGGGCGCTGCGGACTTAGGGGAGGGTGCGGGCCGCTCCCGGAGGCGGCCGGCTGCACATTAATTCAACAGGCGTTGACATATCTCGGGCGCGGGTGTGCACTGGCATTACGGCCACATGTCCTGACGAGCCACCCGAGGAGCCGTTATGTCCTCCCCGCTCTCCCCCCGGACCGCTTCCACGCCTCCTTCCGTCCCCGTCCCTGCCCCCGTCGACGTCATCGTCGTCGGCGCAGGCCCCACCGGGCTGTTGCTCGCCGGGGATCTGGCCGCCGCCGGTGTGCGGGTGACGGTGGTGGAGAAGAGGGCGCGGGAGTCCAATCTGACGCGGGCGTTCGCCGTGCACGCGCGCACGCTGGAGGCCTTCGACGCCCGGGGGATCGCCGAGCCGTTGCTGGCCACCGGGCCCTTCCTCGACACCCTCCGGATCTTCGGGCGCGGGAGGATCGATCTCTCCCGGCTGCCCAGCCGGTTCCCCGGCGTGCTGATGACGCCGCAGTACGAGACGGAGCGGGTGCTGGAGGAGCGCGCGCTGAAGGCCGGGGCCGTGCTGCGGCGCGGGGCCGAGGTGACCGGGCTGCGGCAGGATGCCGACGGTGTCGAGCTGGATGTCCGTGACGTGGGCGTCCGTCACGAGGGCATGCGTAACGACGGCGACGGCGCGGAGGGCGGAGCCTCCGAGACGTTGCGTGCCGCCTACGTCGTGGGGGCCGACGGCGTTCGCAGCGCCGTGCGCAAGGCGCTCGGGATGCCTTTCCCGGGGCGGTCCGTGCTGCGGTCCGTCATGCTCGCCGACGTACGGCTGGAGACCGAGCCCGACGGGCTGCCCGTCTTCAACAGCGGCCGCGACGGCTTCGCCTTCCTCGTGGCCTTCGGCGACGGCTACTACCGGGCCATCGCCTGGCGGCGCGGCTGCGAGCTGCCCTCCAGCGCCCCCGTCGATCTCGACGACCTCAAGGACCTCACCCGCGCCGTCTTCGGCACCGACTACGGCATGCACGACGCGCGCTGGACCTCGCGCTTCCACAGCGACGAGCGGCAGGTGCCGCGCTACCGCGAGGGACGGGTCTTCCTCGCCGGCGACGCCGCGCACGTCCACTCGCCCGCCGGCGGGCTCGGGATGAACGCCGGGCTCCAGGACGCCGCCAACCTCGGCTGGAAGCTCGCCGCCGTCCTCAAGGGCACGGCTCCCGACTCCCTGCTCGACAGCTACCACGACGAACGCCACCCCGTCGGACGGCTGGTGCTGCGCCTGAGCGGCACCCTCGTGCGGTCCGTCCTGCTGGCCTCGCCCGTCGCCCGCGGGCTGCGCGACGCCGTCGCCCTGGCCGCGGGGGCCGTGCCCTTCGCCACCGACCGGGGCGCGCTCATGATCTCCGGCATCGGCATCGGCTACCCCGCGCCGCCCGGCTCCCACCCGCTGACCGGGCGCCGTGCCCCGGACCTGCCCCTGGTGGAGCGCCCGGGCGAGCCCTCCCGCCTGTACGAGGCGCTGCGCGCCGGGACGCACGTCCGCGTCCTGCCGCGCGGCGGGGGCGCACCGTCCCACGACGAGGCGGGCGTCACCACGGTCACCCGTGCCGACGCCCGCTCCACGACGCTCCTCGTCCGGCCCGACGGGTACGTGGCCGAGGCCGCCGACCACGGCTGACCCCGCTCGCGCCCGCCGCCGCGTGCCTCACCTGCGGCGGGCGTCCGCCGCATCCCGCCCGCACGCGTACGCCAGGGCGCTCACCAGCTCCTCCGCGTCCGGCAGCCAGCGGTTGGCGGCCGTGGGCTGGCGCGCCCACTGCACCGAACCGCGCGTGCCCATGCGGGTGGGCGGCGCGACCACGTAGTCGCCCTCGCCGCGCGCGATGAGGTCCAGCGACGTGGGGTGCCAGCCCAGCTTCCGGGCGAGGTCCGCGACCTTCAGCGCCCCGCCGGGCAGGACGAAGAACTGCATCCGGCGGAACGGCGTGCACATGACCGGCCCCAGCTGGATGTCCATCCGCTCCATCCGGGCCAGCGCCAGGCAGCCCGCGGTCTCCGGGACGTCCAGCGCATCGAACGTGCGGCCCGTCGGCAGCAGGACCGAAGCGGCGGGCTGCGTCTGCCACATGCGGCGGACGGCGACCGCGCTGCCGGTGGCCTGGGTCGCCCAGTCCGGGCGGTCCGGGTGCGCACCGGGGGCGGGGCAGCCGGGATCACCGCACGAGCAGTGCTCCCGCCCCTCCTCCACCTGCAGCCACGTGCCGCCGAATACGTCCCAGTGCCGCTCCTCCGCATACCTGACAGCGGCGTCCAGCAGTTGCTCGCTGCGCTGTTGGGGGATGTGCGGGGCTCCTACTGCGATGGTCTCTTCCACGCCCATCACAACTCCCCTCGTCACGAGGGGTTACGGCTCAGGCTCACGCTTGTGGGCGGTGCCAGGACATGCACGTGGGGCGCACGGATGCATGTACGGGGGCGCAGACGCGGGTTGGTCGCCGAGGGTGGGTAGCCACCTCTGCGGCGACAGGGCGAGACCGTCATTGTCTGGCCAATGCCGCCTTTGCTGTCATTACCGTTAAGTCCGCATTCTCCGGACATTCAGGGGGCAAAGATCACAGGGGAAGACGCAGTCGTGAGCTGTCTCAGCTTCTCCGCATTCCGCGGCGGACGGCGCCGCGAACGCTTAGCAGTTTCAGGGGGTACAGCATGGCCGCACGGCCACTCGTGGCGCGGCAGCCGAACGAACGGCTGCAGGCGCTCATCCAGGAAGCCGCCTGTTCCAACGCCGGCCTCGCCCGGCGCGTCAATATGTGCGGCGCCGAGCACGGGCTCGACCTGCGCTACGACAAGACGTCCGTAGCGCGCTGGCTGCGCGGCCAGCAGCCGCGCGGGCGGGCCCCCGCCATCATCGCCGAGGCGCTGGGCCGCAAGCTCGGGCGCACCGTCACCATCGACGAGATCGGCATGGCGAACGGCAAGAACCTCGCCTCCGGCGTCGGCCTGCAGTTCTCGCCCACCGTGCTCGGCGCGATCGAGCAGGTGTGTGAGCTGTGGCGGAGCGACGTCGGCCGGCGGGACTTCCTCAGCGGGACGTCCGTCGCCTCCTCCGCGCTCGTCGAGCCGAGCCGCGACTGGCTCATCACCGGCGCCGACCCCCAGGTCGCCCGCAATGCCGGGGCGCGCGTGGGCCCGTCCGACGTCGACGCCGTGCGCGCCACCACGGAGGCCCTGGTCGAACTCGACCACCGGTACGGCAGCGGGCACGTGCGGCCCGTCGTCGTGCACTACCTCAACAGCGTCGTCTCCGGGCTGCTCGCGGGCTCCTACCGCGAGTCCGTGGGGCGCGAACTCTTCGCCGCGGTCGCCAGGTTGACGGAGCTCGCCGGCTACATGGCCGTCGACACCGGTCAGCCGGGCCTCGCCCAGCGGTACTACATCCAGGCGCTGCGCCTCGCCCAGGCTGCGGGGGACCGTGGGTACGGGGGGTACGTGCTGGCCGCCAGCATGAGTCACCTGGCGGCTTCGTTGGGGAACCCAAGGGAAATCGCCCAGTTGGCGAAAGCAGCACAGGAAGGGGCACGGGGGCACGTCACACCGCGGGCCGAGGCGATGTTCTACGCGGCCGAGGCGCGCGGGCACGCCCTGCTCGGCGACGCACGGTCGTGCCAGGGCGTCGCGGCCAAGGCCATGGCCAAGCTCGAACAGGCCGGGGACCCCGCGCCGGACTCCGGTGACGACCCCTCCTGGATCCGGCACTTCGACCACGCCTACCTGGCCGACGAACTGGCCCACTGCCACCGGGACCTCGGGCAGGCCGAACAGGCCCGGCGGCACGCGGAGGACGCCATCGCCGGGCACGCGGAGGGACGGGTGCGCAGGCGCGCCATCGGGATGATGCTGCTGGCCACGGCGCAGGTCCAGCAGCGGGACGTCGACGAGGCGTGTGCCACCGGGGTACGGGCGCTGGACCTGCTGGGCACGCTGAGGTCGAACCGGGGCGCGGAGTACCTGGACGACTTCCAGCAGCGGCTCGCGCCCTACCGGGAGGAGCCGGTGGTACGGGAATTCGGCGCCCGGCTGGAGGTGCAGGCGGCGTAAGGGGGACCGCCGGAAGCGGCGCCCCCTGCCCCTTACCGGGCAGGGGGCGGCCGCATGGCCCTGCCGTGCGGCGACCCGGTAGCGTGGCCGCGCTATCGATAAGTTGCCGTACAGCTTGAGGAGTCCCGGTGACGCAGAGCGGACAGGGCAACGCGCCTCAGCCGGCCCCCGGCCGGCCCTGGGGCGAGCCGTGGGGGCCCGACGCGCAGCGCGCCCCCCTGCCGCCCGAGATGCCGCCGGGCACGCCGCAGGGCACGCCTCCGCGCCCCGGTGACTCCGAGGCCACGCAGTACCTGCCGCCGGTCCTGGGCACCGGGCCCGCCCCCGCCGCCCCCGACTCCGCTTCCGAGGCCACCCAGTACTTGCCGCCGGTCGCCTCCGGGCCGCTCCCGGGAGCCCCGCAGCCGCCCGCGCCGTACGCGCAGGGTGGTGCCGGTCGGAGTGGCGCCCAGGGCGGTGCTGCCGGCGGTGCCCCGGGCGGGCGGTCCGCGGATCCCGCGACCCAGTACTTGCCGCCGCTCCCCGACTCGGCCGCGGCGTCCACGCAGTACCTGCCGCCGGTCGGCGGAAACGCTTCTTCGGACGGGGCCTCCGCCGCCACCCAGTACCTTCCGCCGGTGCCGGGTTCCGCCCCGCCGGGCGGGGACGCGGCTGCGGCGGCGACCCAGTACTTGCCGCCGGTCGGCGGAGGTGCGCCTTCCGGCGGAAACGTGCCCTCTGGCGGGGACGCGGCCACGCAGTACCTGCCGCCGGTCAGCGGTGGCGCTCCCTCGGGCGGCGACGCGGCTGCCGCGGCCACCCAGTACCTTCCGCCCGTGCCGGGGGCCGTGCCCTCCGGTGGGGACGCGGCTGCGGCGGCGACCCAGTACTTGCCGCCCGTCGGCGGGAACGCATCCTCCGGCGGGGCCGGCGCCGCAGGTGCCCCGTACCCGCCGCCCGCCCCCGGAGCCGCGTCGTCCGCCGGTGAAGCGACGCAGATGCTTCCCCCGCAGACCGGCGCCCCCGCCCCCCGGCCGCCCTTCGGGGCCCTCGGGGGCATGGCCGCGCAGGGGGAGCG